>CAYVCM010000005.1:0-39902 GCA_964449925.1 uncultured Clostridium sp. | reverse complement strand
TCAATCTAAAATAATATACCTCCATTTAGCTAGCATATTAGCTGTGAATTGTAACGATATTACAAGTAATTGACAGTTAGCTATATAATAACTAACTGTCAACAGTTATAATTTTCTATACATTAAAATCCAAACATATTTTTAATTAGTTTTAATGCTTTAATTAAACTACCAATTAATGATGTAGTTTCTTCGGTTTCTTCTTCATAATCAGAAACTTTATCTACTTCTTCACCATTAGCAATTTTTTCAGCTTCTTCAATAAAGTTTTCAACATGCCCTTCATAAACATTTTCTTGACTACCTAGTACAATAAATGCATGTTGTTCACCTTCTGCTTCAAATCGTTGAACATATGGAATATTTTCATTAGCCATAGCTGCCTCATAGACCTCTGTACTATTTTCAAAAGGTACTGTTGTATCACTTGTACCATGTATAATTAATATCGGTGTTGAAGATTTTGCCAAACTATTTAAGGCATTTTCTAATTCATCAAAATTTTCTTCTGTTAGACCAACATCTATTTGGTTAATAAGTAAATCTTTAATAGTATCTCTTCCTACAACATCAGATAAATCTGTTACATCAAATAGACCTAATATTTTTGAAACTAATACATTATTTCCAATAGAATTGATTTGGTCTTCTATAATTCCTACCATAGATGTATATCCACTATCTTCTACTAAACCAATGACATGTTGATCTGTAATAGTTTTACCGTCAACTTCTAATCCTGATAAGAAAATGGTTGTGGCACCACCTAAAGATATACCATGAACAATAATTTCATCACAAGTGTAATTTTCATTTAGATAAGTTAGCCAATCCCAAGTATCTAAACTGTCCAAATATCCCATTCCGCCACTGCCTTGATTTCCACCACTATTTCCAAATCCTCTTAAATCTGGAGCTAGTATATTAAATCCTTGTTCTAAATACATATCACCTATTGCATCAGCAATAGCTTGACCATTCATCATAAATCCATGTAATAAAACAACCCATTTATCAGAAGTTGGATTTCCATTACTATCAACATCTGCATAGTAGATATTACCACTTAGGTTTACTTGATAAGACTCTCCACATAAGCTTCCAGCAGTTGATGCAACCATATCATCAACAACAATATTTGGTTCTAAACTGTTTAAAGCAGTAGAAGTGTCTTCTAATAAAGATTCAATTTTATCCTTTATAGTATCTAACAAACTATTAGCATCTGTTTCAGTAGATGTAATGGTTTCTGTTAAAATTTGGTTTGATACATATGGAACAGAACTACTATCATTATAATATTCTTCAAGTTCTGTTAATTTGTCAATAATCTGAATCTTTAATTCATCAGTAGAAATACTATTTGCATCTATATCGTTTAGATAGTCCATAGAGTCATTTAAAAAAGATTCATAATCTTCAATGTCTTCATATTTGTTATCAGCTACTGTATTTGCTGAATCGTTATTTTTGAAAGGCCAAAAACTAAATGCGGCTTTACTAGCTACCGGAGTGAGTAACATAATAGCCAAAATAAGGATTGCTATTATGGTTTTCATACTTTTAAACATTTTCATTAAAATAACCCCCTTTTTATAAAAAAAATTGGAATGACTTTTTAGATATATACTAAAATTTCCCTTATCACTCTACTTTATATTATACCATTTTTTACTAATTTCGTCAAAAAACATTTTAAATATAATTGGTTACTATTATAAAAAAAATTACTTAGAATTGATTGACTTTAACATTACTTTATGCTATTCTGTGTACATAAAATTAAATATGTAGGAGAAAAATATGTTAGTAAAAGCTATCGGATTTGATATAGGAGGAACTTTAGTAGATTATCATAAACCATTAAATTGGAGTGCATCTTATGCCGATGCATTAAAGTTTATGTGTGATGAAAATAATGTTATTTGTACAGAAGAGAGAAAAAATCAAGCAATACAAGTTTTAAATAAATATAATACAAGAATAAACCCACGAGAAGAAGAGGTATCATCTGACATAATCTTTGGTGAAATATTTCATAAATGGAAAGAATCTACTATTAACTTATCAAATTGTAAAAAAAGTTTTTATAAATTTTTTCAAAGAGAGGCTACACTTTATAATGATGTAAAGCCACTGCTAGAGTATTGTAAAAGCAAAGGAATTAAATGTTGTGTTTATACTGATGTTGCATATGGTATGGATGACATATATTCGCTTCAAGATATTAAAGAAATAAAAGAGTATATAGATTTATCACTAACTTCTGCAAATGTAGGTTATCGAAAGCCAAATAGAGCAGGTTTTGAAAAAATGTTAAAAGAGTTTAACTGTAAACCAGAAGAAATGATGTTTATAGGTGATGAAGAAAAGGATATTATTGGTGCTAAATCTGTTGGAATGATAGCAGTTTTGATTAATAGAAAAAAAGAAGAAAAGAATTTTAATCAAAATATTACAATTTCTGATTTAAAGGAAATTATTGAACTTATAAAATAAGAAAAGCGTGCATTAGCAAAATCAAAGATTTCGACGCACAGATGTAAGAAAAGCGTGCGTTAACGAAATCAAAGATTTCGACGCACACATGTGCAAAATTGCTTCGCAATTATTACACGAATATAGGACGCTTAACCTTGTTGTATACGGAAAAATCTTATATAGGGTCAAGATAAAAGTCGATTTTTCCTATACAATAAAATAAGCATTAGCTTTTGTACTTGCTATACTTATAAATTTACATCTTAAAACACAAATTATATCTATCTTCTATTACCAATTTTTATATGTTCAACTGTATGTATCAAGTCATGACTCTGATTTCCATGTCCTCCTTCATATGGTCTTTTAAATGCATATCCTACTGGTATTGGTCCTCCAAAAATATATCTTTGACTGTTCCAACTTTGCATACATCTTTTTGTTGTCCACAATATATTACTTTTGCTAGAACCTCTAAATTCTTTTACTGTTAATGTTCCATTTGTGTTATATGGCATAGAGTCACTTTCGTTTCTGTAATATGTTTCCATTCTATCTGTATCATTATTAAAAACTAGTATTTTTGCCATAAAAATAATCCTCCCTTTATAGCTTTTATACTATATATATGAGAGAATTATTTTTTTGTTACTATTTATTTTCTACTTATTTTTTTATCTGTATATTTTTCTCTTTTTCTTGCTATTGCTGTATATACTAATCTTCTTAATATTACCAATGAAACTATTGATGCTACTATCACTCCTACTATCATTGCAAAGCCATTTTCTATTGTTTGATTTTCTGTTTCTGTATAACTATATGCATTTTCCAAACCATTTGCCTTGATTTTTGCTGTTTCTGATGTTGGTTCTTCTTCTTCGCTTTCTAATATTTCATTTTCACTATATACTTCATATTCTCCTGTTTGGCTATTATATACTGTTATATAATTATTACCTATGTTGTTTGTATTATATGTAGTGCTACTTTGTCCTTGACTTTGTGTATTTTCTTGAGTTTCGCTTGTTTCTGTATTAGTATCTTCACTTTCTTGTATACTTATATTTTCTTGTGTTTCTTCTAATACTTCATCTAATGGCATTTCTTTTAATTTTGATATTAACTCTTGACTTGCTTCATATGCTTCTTGTCTTTCTTCATAATCATCAAATATCTCTGAAATGTTTCCTAATATATAGCTTAGTAATCCTTGTTCTGCTTTTTCTTCATTGTCATATACTATGTCTCCTGTTACATAGTTAAATACTATTACTTTTCCTGTGTTATATATTACCATTACTTCTGTCTTTTCTTGGTCACTATTTTGTACTATTTGCTCTATATTTCTACTTAAGAAATTTTCTGGGTAATTTAATTCAGCTTTTAAGCTTACTAATTCTCCGTCTGTTGATAATATTGTTTGATATTCATTATTGTTATAGTTGTCTGAAATATAATTATCTATTTTCATATCTACAGTGTTTGATATTACTGATAATTTTCCATTTTGTACATTATATATTTGTAGTTTTATGTTTCCATTTACTGTACTGTATGTTCCATATGTTTCTATTGTATATCCATTATAATTATATGTATGTAATGGTGTTACATTTTCTTCAATTAGTGTTTGTGTTGTATTTTCTACAATACTTCCACTTGCTAATTCTAAAACTTGTCCTTCTGTATTTAATGCATATCCATTATATACATTTACATACTCTCCTACTTGCACAGTACCATTTATATATAATGTATTTCCATTTAAGTATGCATTTGTTTCCCCTACTAGGCTTATTTTACTTTGTACATGTTCTGGTAAAATTGTTGTAGTTTTTTCGTTTGTTCCATCAGTTACAATTATTTGTATTTCATCTTGATAGTTGTATTTAAATGTGTATGTTTTTTGTGTTAGCATTATTGATTCACTTGTTTCTTCTGTAACATCCATTAATTCTCCATTAACATAGTACATAAAGCTTATTCCATCTATCACATCACTAAAGTCTATATTTATTTCATTTACTGATGATGGATATACTGTTATTTCTGGTAGTTCTTCTGTGTTTTGTGTTTCTTCAGCAGTATTAACATCTGATTCATCATTGGTTTCTGATGTGTCACTTTCATCTTCATCATTTGTAATTGATAACACACTTAATCCACTGATTTCTGGGTCTGTTGGTAAGTCTACTCCTTCTTGTAGTTCTGGATAATATAGGTATGAATCAGCTATTGTTGGGTATTTTCCTTCTGATAGTTTTGTATAGCTCCAATAGGTTGTTGTTCCAAGACCTATTTTTCCTGTATATGTGCTTTGACTTTCTAGGTCACTTCTTACTAAGTATTGGCTTTCATCTATATTGTCATCTGTTTGGTATACATAGTCTCCATTTAGTGTACTGTATTTGTATACATAGGTATTTGTTATATAATCATTTTCGTCTGGTCTTGATCCTATTATTAATGACCCTGTAGATTCATCTTGGCTTGTTACATCTGCATCAATGTAGTTGTTATAATAATATGAAGTCGCTCTATATATTTCGGTTGCAATATCTCCTATTAATCCACCTGCTTTTGTTGGTGCTGTTACTGTAGAATCTAATAGCATAGTATAGTATATTCTTGTATAATATATACTTCCTGTCATATTTGTATTATCCATATATCCTACTATTCCACCTGCTGTGTGGTTTGTTGCTTCTACTTCTACATTTGCGTAAGTATATTGTATCTGTGAATACTGTGAACACCCTATTATTCCACCTACATTTGAGCTACCTTTTATTAACCCATTATTTATGTAACTATTGTATAAACCATTTGCTTGATTACTGAGATTTCCTCCTATTATTCCACCTACATTCGTTCCGTTACTATCAATTTCTAAACCTTCTATTTGAACTCTATGTAAATAACTCCAGCTTGTTTGTCCCACAGCTCCACCTATATATTGAGAATTTACGTTTGGTGCTTGTATTTTTATATTATTTAATGACCAACGATTACTACTTCTATGAGTTTGAAAACCATTAACACCACCTATATAGCTTCCATTACCTATAATTATAGAATCATTTATTGAAATACATTGAAATTTATAATCACCATTTGTTGAAGCATCATTATTGTATCCTACTATTCCCCCTACATAAGAGTCACCTGTTACATTAATTGAATTTGCAGTTAAATATGTTAAATCAGCATTATATGCATAACCTATTATTCCCCCTGTATGATAATTACCAGTTATGTTTGAATTTTGTATTAATATTTCTGTAACTTGCATATAATTGACTTTTTGATAGCCTATTATTCCACCTACATAGTCTCCTAATGCTTCTATATTTATTTCATTTCCAGTTATGTTACTTATTTCTGCTTCAGATTGTACATTTACATTTCCTATTAGTCCTCCTACATAGCTTGTTCCTTTTACATCTATTGTATTTAACTCTACATTTGTTATATTTCCTGATGCCATATAACCTATAACTCCAACATAACTTGTTCCAGTTGCATTTATTGTTATATTATTAAATTTTAGATTTTCTATATCTCCAGTATTACTAGCTATTACTCCAAAATAGTTTCCTGAACTTGCTGTATTCGTTAATGTTATATTTTCAAAGCCTATATTTTTTATGCTTGTTTTTACATTGCTTATTAATCCTGTGCTTGAGCCATTAAATTCTAATGTTATATTTTTTAATGTATATACATTATTTTCTGCTTCTAGCTTATTTACTGTTATATTGCTGTTTATAGTATCTTTTCCACTAAAGTCTATATCTGCCATTAATCTATAGTTTTGGTATGTTCCTTCTTCTATTGATTGCCAATCTTCATATGTGTATATTTCTTTATAGAATTGTACTTCTATTTCTGCCTCTACTTCTTGTGTATATTCTTCATCTGAATTAGTAGTTTTATATTTTATTTCTGTTAGTTTATAACTATCATAATATCTATTTGGTGTTGCTCTTACTGTTATACTTGTTACTCCATTTTGTGTTACATTTCTTGTTATGCTTGCTACTTCCATATCTTCTATTGTTATTCCTGTTATTTCTACTTCTTGTGGGTTTGTTATTGTTATGGTTATTTGTGCTTCTGTGGTGTTTGGTTTAGTTGCCTCTATTTTGTCTATTTCTAAACCGCACATCTTGCTCTTCTACTAAGTAAATATCTTCTTGGTTTGGTAAGATTTCTGTTCCATCTGTATTATATAGTTTTGGAAGTATTCCATCTGAACTACTACTATAATCATATGAATCTCCTAAGTCTAAACTTAATACTTTATCTGCACTAAGAAGTGTAGCACCTTTAGTATCACTGCTTACATATCCATTTAATAATTGGTTTTCATATGCATAGTTATTACTTACTGTTTCTTCACTACTTCCTACTATTCTATTTAAGGCATCTATTCCTGATGTTGTATATATATTTCCTATACTTAAATTGTTTGAAATATTGATTATTTCTTCTCCAGTATATATTCCTACTATTCCTCCAACATAATTATTTGTTGTGGTTATATTTACTTTAGAATAACAATTTTCTATATTTGCTTCTGCTATACATCCTACTATACCTCCTACATTAATGTTAGATGAAGTTATATTTCCTTCTGAATAGCAGTTTATTATACTATTTGTATTTATTCCGTATCCTACTATACCACCTATAGCTGAACTTACAGCAGTTACATCATTTATATTTATATCATAAACATAGCAATTTTGTATACTAGAATTACTCATATATCCTGCAAGTCCACCGATATATAGTTCACTTGCTGTTTCACTTAATATTATGTTTATTTCTATATTATTTACTGAACAATTTTTTATTATCGTAGAAGCTGCATGGCGTACTAATCCACCTGTATATCCACTTCCTGCTTTGGTTATCTTTACATTGCTTAAATGCACATTATCTATTACAGAATTACTACCTGCATAGTATATTAATCCTCCATATGTTGCTGATTCTTGATTAAAATTTTCTATATATAGGTTCTCAAGTGTTCCATATAAACTACTTATAAAATTATATCCACCTGTTAAATTTATATTTGATATTGTATGTCCATTTCCATTTATTATTCCATTTACTGTACTTAATTGTATAGTATTACCTTCATTTATAAAATCTAGGTCTGTCATTAACATATAATTTTCTGTGTTTGAGTTTGCTATATTTTTCCAGTCTTGCACACTCCATATTTCGTTATATAAATCTACATTTATTACACGTTCTCCAGAATCGTAATTTCGTGTATATGTTGTACTAAATGCTCCAGTTGTAGTTATGCTTAATACATCATAACTTGATACACATATAACTGGATTTTTTAGAGTTGCTATTACTGTACTTTTTCCACTTGAATATTCCTGTGAAATTATTTCTGTTTCTAGATTTTCTATTGTTATATCACTTATTGTTTCTGCTGATGGGTTATTTACACTAAACTGTACTGTTACTGTATCTGTTCCTTGTTCTAATACTTTTGTTGATAATATATCTGGCAAGTCTGCATCTTCTACTTCTGGTAGTTCTATATATTCTTGTGCTGGCATTACATCTGACATATTTAACTGTGGATAATATCCTTCATTTACCAAATCATCTACTATAAATGCTCCATCACTATTTATTAATTGGTTTTGAAATTCTGCATCCCATAAAGATAACTTATTTCCTTTAGTTTCTAAATTACTTGTAAATATTTCATCTGTAAAATAATAATTGTTATTTATTTTGGTTGAATATTTACTATACACATTTGGACCTATGCTTAAATCTGTGGTATTTTCTCCTACTCCTACTGAATATACATTTTGTATTGTTGCATTATCATAATTACTATATACCAAATTTGCTTTTTGGTTATTTCCTTCTAAACTATCTACATTTACTAATGAAAATACATTTTCTATAATTCCGTTTCCTGTATTATTTCTTACAAGTCCAGCAATACTATTTGAATCTTGTGAAGTGGCTATCATATTTTCACCATATATATATCCATTTTTTATTGTTCCATAATTTCGATAATAAAATAAACTACTGCCTACATAAGTATGTAAATTTTTTTGCGAGTTTACTACAAAATTTTCTACGGTTCCATAATTATCATATCCAACCAAATATACATTATTATATAATAATTCATTACATTGTATTAAGTTTACTTGTATGTTTTTTATAATACCATAATTAGTATAGGCTAACCCATAAAAATTCCTTTCTATTTCACTATTTATTTTTATATTAAGAACTATATTTTCTATTGTTCCATTGATAGTACTAAAAAGTGCGTCACCTGTTTCACTATTATCCATAGTTAATGTTTTTCCATTAAAATCTATTTTTCCTTCAAATGGACGAAGTGTACCACCATACCATCTATAATATACACCAAGTCCAGATAAGTCTATATCGCTTAATACTATGTACTCTCCTTTTGGTTGTATCTTTAGGAAGTCATTTGCACTTGATATTCCTTTTATTTCTTTTGAATCTGTTGTGGTAAATTCTTGTGAGGCTAAATCATAATATCTATCTTGTACTTTTACTAAAAGCTCGATTTTATAAGTTGCATCTGCTTCTACTTCATAACTTTTTAATTCGTTTTCTACTTTATGTTCTTCTCCTAATTCTTCGTACCTGTATTCTGCTACTTGCTCATCATTTTTGTATATTCGTATGTAGTAGTCATTTGTTGTTATTTCTTCTCTTTGATCATATACACTTATGTTTACATTTGCATTTAAGGTATATGTAAATTCCTTATAACTTGTTTTTGTATTTCCAAGCTCTATTTGCAATTCTTGAAATTGTACTTCTGCATAATTTGTCATCACGTAAAAACCTATATATCCTGTATAATTTAGTGTTACAGTAAAAGTATATTCTTGCCATTCACTATTTAGGTCACTTATTGTGTAATATGACATGTATGCCTCGTTTGTAAAATCTTCACTTGTTTTCTCTACTATTATTAAATTAGTTGTATCATCTGTTTTTGCTTTAAAGCTTATTGTTACTTCTTGTCCTATATATTTACTCAAATCATAATAGTCAGCATGATTAACCTCTGCTCCGCCAAGAGTTAATATTTTTGTATCTTCATCATAATTTATTCCATAAGCATAACTATGATTAAAACATCTTTCATACCAGTTTACTTTTGAAGCTACGTTTATTAGGTTCTTTCCTGTTGCTGTTTGTTCTAATGATAATAAACCTAGGCTGCCACTTATTCCTGCTTCTGTTTTTATTTCTATTTCTAGTAATATGTAATCTGCATAATAGGTTGCATCTGTGCTACCTTCGTTGTATTGTGGGGCATATACTATTATTTTATATGTTTCGTTTTCTTCTAGGTCTTCATATGTTTTTCTTTCATAATCTTCATTTGTTGTCATTTCTTCTAGTGATATTAGTTTGTTATCTTCGTCTCTTACTTCTATTCTTACACTTCCTGTTAATACTGCATTATCTATATCTTCTACCCTTATGTCTAAATCTATCATAGTCCCTATTACAAATTGATTTCTTATTTGTACTTCTGCTGGCATTTTTAGTGTTATTATTTCTTCCATGTTTTGTCTGTTTTCTATTTCAGTCTCTACTGTTCCTTGTTTTACTGTTGTTATTACATCTATTCTATATTTTGTATTTGATGTTAATCTATCTATATTTAATTCTACTTCTTCTGATGTTTTTAAAGCTTTTATTTCTTC
Organism: uncultured Clostridium sp.; assembly: GCA_964449925.1. GTDB lineage: Bacteria > Bacillota > Clostridia > TANB77 > CAG-508 > CAG-269. Next base: position 29,661 of record CAYVCM010000005.1, on the reverse strand, counting down.
CTCTGTTAATATTATTCTTGCTATCTCTGTTTCTTCTGTATCATTATCATCAACATTTTTTCCTTGATCATATATTACTACCTCTACTTTTTCTAATATTGTTATTAATCTTGTGTCTGTTTGACTTTCATCTATACTTATTCCTATTGTCATTTCTTCTTGTAATACTTCTGTTTCTTCTATTGTTATTCCAATATATCCTAGTGATTCTAGCGGTCTGGTTACAAAAGTTCCTCTTCCTAATTCTTGGCTTTCTTGTGTTCCTTTTCCATCTCCTAAGTCATAATCACCATATATTACCATTTGATAATATTCGTTTGGGTCTAAATCTGTGAATATTAATGTTTCTGTTTCACTACTCTTATCTATACTTTTTCCATCATTTAACATTCCTTCTTTTACTACATTTCCACTTTGGTCTATTATTTCATATCTATAATTATCTATTTCTACATTATCTTTATTTGTTAATGTTACTTCTATATCTACTTCTATTACTTCTTGGGTCGTTACTTTTATACTTACTGTTGGTTCTTGTTTTGATGTTACTGTTTCTCCTTCATTATTTATTACTTTTAATTCATTTCCATATTTATCATATACTTTTATCTCATATTTTATTGTACTATTTGATGATACTGTTTCACTTGTTTGATATGTTATTTCTTCTCCTGCTTTTATACTATTTACTTCATTATTGCTTAATCTATATGATACTCCATTTATCTCTACTTGTATCCTTGATATTCCTTTTACTACTTCTTCACTTATACTGTTATTTATTTTTAAATGTATTATTTCTATTTTATTTGAATATATTTCTCCATTTTCAAAACTAAAATCTATTGTTCCTAATGTATCTATTGATTTTGTTTCTACTGTCCCTGTATAAAATGTTTCTTCTACTTCTTGTCCATTTTCATCACTATAATATACTATTCCTGTTATTTCATATTCTGTTTCTGGTTGTAGTCCTGTTATTTCTAATTCCCCCGTTTGAGTGACTTGTACTCTTCTGCTTAATCTTCCATTTAATCTTATTTCAAATATTATACTTTGTATTACTCCTGCTCTATCTGTTACATTTATGTTTGTTTTTATTGTATATACTTCTGCTTCAAAATCTGTACAGCTTACTTCTGGTTTTTCCCATTCTCCTTCTTGCCATTCACTCTTTGCTTCTGTACTGGTTGTTCCTTCTTCTTCTGTATTATTACTTTCACTATTTTCTTCTTGTTCTTCAATATCATTACTGTCTATGTTATTTTCATTTAATTCATCTGTATTTTCTTCTTCACTTTCATCTGCGTTTTCTTCATTTGCAATTATTCCAAGTCTTTCTAATAATTCTTTATATGTTATTGTCTCTCCATTTATTTCTACTTCTGAATTGTTATCTATGTCTGATATTTTTTTATATTTTAAATATGCATTTTCTAAATTTATACTTTGTGTAATTTCTGTGCTATCACTTGTAGACTCAGCATTTTCTATTTCATAATATGTTATGTATTCTTCTGCAAAATATATGTAACTATATTCCCCTATTTCATATTCATTTATTGTTGTTAATATCTTTATATTTTTCGCATTTGTGTATATTGCATCTTCGCTTTTTAAAAATAAATATTCATTCCCATCAGCTCTTGTTAGGTCATCTCCATTATACATTATCCCTCCTGTTAGCATGAATTCAGGATATCCTTCTACTTCTTCATAGTTTACTGTTATTAAACTTGTTGTGTCATTTATATTCCATATTGTAGTTCCTTCATTTATGTATATTGGATAATTTATATCTACTTCTGTCTTTTCATCTTCTCCTATGTAATATGAATTTAAACGTTTATATAGTAAATCATTTTCATTTACTTCTACTAAATCTAAATATGTATCTACGTCACTTGTGTCTTCATTTTTTAGATTTTCTGATAGTGATTTTCCTTCTACCCAATATCCACTATATGTTATAATCTTTTCTGGTGAATATCTTAAAAACATATAGTAAATGATAGCAACGATTACTATCATTGCCATCAATCCTATTAGAATAAATATGGGATTATTCTTTTTTTTATTTTTAAATTTGTTTTTATTTTCTTTCATTATGTTATATCCTTTCTTTAATTCTCTACTGCTCTAGACTAAAAGTTTGTATTTCATCGAATTTCTTTAATAAAAGCTGTTCTTTATCACCATATTTTATAGTATCTAAACTTAGATTTATTGAATAGCTAGATGTCTCGACTGTTGCATAATCACTTGTTTCTATTATTTGGTATTCATCTGTTTCTTTATTATATATTTCTACACTTGATTGACTATATGCTACTACATATGATAAAGGTGATAATTCATATGTTTCATTATTTACTGTAAGAGTAGCATCTGTTAAAAAGAAATACAAATTTGAACCATCAAATATAAATCCTTCTGGTAATTCTCTTGTTTTTTCTCTGTATTGTATATATGCTATATCACTTTCTAATTTTATATTTGAAAACCTTATTATTTTATATACTTGTCCATTATCATTTGGAATTACTAATTCCATATTTTCTGGAAATAAGACTTTGTTTTCTTCATCTTGATAATATAAAGGAGTTGAATCTAATTCTATGTCTATATCTATTGTAGAAAGTTCTGTAATTTCTCCCTTTTTCGTTATTTTTAAAGCTCCTTCATAAAAAATCTTTCTACCACCTATATATTGATAAAAATTATAGTTTTCTATATAATCTGTGTTTAATCTTGCAATATATACACCTATGCATATTATTGCTATTAATAATATTAAAATTAAGGATAATCTTACTAGTTTTTCTTTTTTTGCTTGTTTCTTTTTTTGCTTATCTGCTTTCTTATTTGTTTTGTTTTTTATTTGTCCTTTTTCTTGCTTTTTATTAGTAGTTTTATTTATTTTAGAAGTATTAGTAGCTTTATTTGTTTTAGAAGTAGCTTCTCTATCCTTATTATTTTCTTTTTTTTCGTTTTTCATGTTTTATTGCTTTCCTTTCAAACTTTTTATTTAAATATTTTTAGGTGCATCTTTTCTTTTATTTTCTTCTTTTTTTATTTGTTTTTGTTTTTCCTTTTCTATAGAATTATGTGTTGTGTTTTTTACTAAATCTTCAAAACCTTTTAAAAAGAAGAAAATTGCATAAAGTATAATAAATACTTTTATTATTATTATTACTTGACTTATATACATTTCGTTACTTACTTCTAATTGATATCCTTGTAATACATTTATAAGATATATAAAAATAATTTGTGCAAAAATATTGATTGTTTCAAATAATATTTTTTTTGGATTTAATACAATATACACAATGCCTATGGCTAATATTAACATTAAACTTAGTACTATTTCATCTATATAAATAATGCTTGAGTATATTATGCAAAATAGTCTCACTGTTAAAGTACATAATGTTAAAATTTGATAGTTTGTAAGTCCTGTAAGAAGTCCAATATATGCTATCCTTTTTTTATGAATATCAAATTTTTGCATAGCAATATATATTATTATTGCAAATGCAAGCATAAGACCCAAAAATATAGCTAATTCTCTTAAATTTAAATTAATATTATATATTGTTCTTTGTAACATTTTACCCTCTTTAACTTTTTTTTATTAATAGAATTTTTATTGATCTCTTAAAAATAAATTAAATTGATTATATTTATGAATATAATAACCTACAATATTTTCTAATTTGATTGTTTCTTCTATTGTTTCTATTTCAATATTTCCTCTTATTTCTCCAATTACTGGCAGATAATCTTTCATTATTATTATGTTATAATTTTTACTTAAAATACGAATAAATTGAACATTATTATATTCTACTAATCCATCTTTAATACTTAATACACTTACATTGATACTTCCATTATCTTCAGTAAGTTTACTATTTATTTTGTTTGCTTTATTCTTTTTTTCTATCTTTTCCATTTAATTTACCTCTATATAATAGATTCCCTTCATCTACACTGTCATATAAACCTTTTAAAATATCTTCGACATCAGTAAGTGTATCTTCTATATCTACCATTTCTCCCTTGATTCCTGTGTAGTTTTCTGATACGAATAATGGTTGTGAAAAATAATTTCTAAGTTTTCTAGATCTATAAAATATTAATTTATCTTGTTCTGAAAGTTCGTCTATACCTAGTACTGCTATGATTTCTTCTAATTCTTCATATCTGGCTAGATATCTTAATGTTTCTTGTACTAAATCATAATGTTTTTTTCCTATCATATCTGGATCTATCGCTTTACTAGAAGATTCAAATACATTTATTGCTGGATATAAACCTTTTTCTGCAACTTTTCTATCTAGAACTATTTGTCCATCTAAATGTGTTGTAATTGATTGTACAGCTTCATCTGTTATATCATCTGCTGGAATATATATTGCTTGGAATGAAGTTATAGATCCTGTATCTGTTGAGTTTATTCTTTCTTCTACTTCACTTATGTCTGATTCCATTGTGGTTGGATATCCATTTTCGATTGGTATTCTTTTTAATTCAGTAGAAATTTCTGATTTTGCTTGTATAAAACGATAAATATTATCTATAAATAGTAATACATCTTGTCCTTCTTCATCTCTTAAGTATTCTGCTTCTGTTAGCCCCGCATATACTGCTTTAGATCTAGCGCATGGTGATTCTCCCATTTGCCCAAATACCATACCCATTTTGTCTAATAATTTGTCTTTTTCCATTTCATCATATAGTTCTTTACCTTCACGAGAACGTTCTCCAACACCTATGAATATTGCATTAGATTTAAATTTTTTATAAACATTATTTATTATTTCTTTTATTAATACTGTTTTTCCTACTCCTGCTCCACCAAGTAATCCCATTTTATATCCTTTTTGTAATGGTGAGAAGAAATCTATTGCTTTTATTCCTGTCCATAATGGATTATTTTTTATTGAAATTTCAGCTACTGACATTGACCTTTCATATACATTTTTTTTCATTTTTGTTTTTTCTTTTTTTCCATCAATTGCTTCTCCATAAGAATTGAACATTCTCCCTAATACATTTGGAGAATATTCTACTTGTAAACCACCTTCTTGGAGTTCTACTTCTAACCCTTTTTTTAAGCCATTGACCCTTTTAAAAGGTAATAAACTTACAATATTTTCTTCTAGTTCTATTACTTCAAACTTATATTCCTGATCTTCAAATTTACATATTAAAATGTCTTTTAACTTTACATCATCATCTGTTAATAACACTTTAACATTTAACTCTGATATACTTATTATTTTACCTACTACTTTCATCTTTGGCCTTCCTTACTTTTTATTCTTTTAATTTTATAAAGTTTTCAATAACTTTCTTAAAGCTTTTTGCACTTTTTTCTTTTCTAGTTACTCTTATCTTTTCTTCTTCTAATTCATCAATCTTTTTTAATGATTGGTTTGTAAGCATTTGTCTTGCAACATTTTCTGATGCAAAACTATTTTCTGTAGCAACTTTAATTTCATAAGATAAATACATTGCGATTATATTTATTAGTATTTCGTTTATGTTTCCTTCTATTGCAAAATCTTCTTTATGCGATTTTGTTTTGTATTTTTCTTCTTCTATTGGCAATATCTTTCTTTTTACTAATTCTATTTTACTTATATTATAATAGTGGTTATATATTAAATTCATTTCGCTAATTTTATTATTTGCAATTTTATCATATATTATGTCTTCTATTTGTTTTGTATTTTCTAAATATTCCTCTTTAGTAAGAGCTAGAAGCACATTCTTTTTCTCGTTTAATATTTTTTTTCCTATTATTATTTTGTCACTTGTTTCATCTTCTTTTGCTACTTTATTTACATTAGAATTAAAATTGCCACAAAAACCTAAATCATTTCCAATGTATATGTTTAAGGTTTTTTGTTTTTTGTCTAACTTTAACATTTTTTTGTCTAATATTAAATTTCTGTTATTTAGAATATTATCAACAAAATCCATTAATCCCTTTTCATATGCAAAATATTTTTCTGCTCTACGCCTTGCTTTATCCACTTTTAACAATGAATGAAAATTCATTACTTTTACTACACTTTTAATTTTCATTTGTTTTTCCTTTCTAATTTATAATTTCAGTAAATTTCTTTATTATTTCTTTATTTGATAATGGCGTAAATTTTGGTTGATTTAAAGCTTCTTGTATTTGTTGTCCTAATTTCATTTTGTTTCTTAACTCTTCCGTCATTTCATCCATATTTGCAAGTTCATATACTTCTTTTGTTTCTAAATAACTTAAAAATGTCCTCCTTACTTTTGCTCCTAATTTTTTTATTTCTGGTTTTTGAACTGCTCCTCCTAATCTCGAAACAGAATTTCTATAATTTATTGCTGGCTTATTTCCTTTTGCAAACTCTTTCTCTGAAAGAACTATTTGTCCATCTGTTATTGAGATAATATTTGTAGAAATATAATCTGTTATATCTCCACCTTTTGTTTCTACTATTGGAAGTATTGTTATTGAACCACCATTTTTATATTGACAACCCTTTTCTAGTAATCTTGCGTGTAAATAAAATATATCTGCTGGATATGCTTCTCTTCCTGGTGTTTTTCCTGATACTAAACTTATTTCTCTATATGTGTCTGCATGTTTTTTTAGGTCATCTATTATTACTATTACATCTTTTTTTTCTTTTAAATATTCTTCTGCGATTGAAAGTCCAACAAAAGGAATTAAACTTACTACTGGTTGTTTATCATCATTTGTTGCCACTACCATTGTTGTGTACGAAAGCGCTCCTCTTTTTAAAAATTCATTATATATTGTTTTTATTTCTTTTTTTGTTTTGCCTACTGCAATATATATACATATTATATCATTTTCATTGCTCATTCTTTCTGAACCTTGATTTACTATAGTATCTAATGCTATTTGGGTTTTTCCTGTTTTTTTGTCTCCTATTATTAATTGTCTTTGTCCTTTTCCTATTGGGTATATTAAATCTATTCCTGCTATACCTGTAAGCATTGGTCTATTTACTTCTCTACGATCCATTATTGGAATAGTATCATTTTCTATATTTATATATTTTATTTTTTCAAATACTTTTCCAGATAATAAATCTGTTCCAAATATATCTACTATTCTTCCTATTGCTTCTTCTGCAAATATAGCTTTGAATGGCTCCCCTGTTGTTTTTACTATGTCTCCTATTTTTATTGGTTCATATTCTCTTACAACTGCAACTGTAACAGAGTTTTCGTTTATTTGGTTTACATATCCCATCCCTTTTTCCCAAATAATTACTTTTTCAAAGTATTTTACATTTTCTAGACCATATACTTCTATTATATAGTCTTTTACTTTTATAACAGTCCCTGAATCAAAAACATTTTCGTTATTTTTTATCTGTTCCACTTTTTCATTTACTAAATCTTCTATATGTGTACTCACTCTTGAGTTCTCCTTTCACTTTTCTAAATACTATAATCATACATTTTGCCTTTGTAGTGTATTATTACTCCTTCAGACATATTTTTATAGAATCTAGTTTTTATGTTTTCTCCTAAGTTATTATAATTTAATGTTTCATCTCCTACATATACATAAATTATTGGATCATTCTTTTTTATTTTTTCGTCTATTACTTTTAATAATTTTAGTACATCTAATTTTTTGTTTTTAAAGTTTTTCTCTAGTTCAATTATCTTATCTTCATCTGGCTTTATTGCTTCAGATATAATTTTGTATTGGTCTTCTTCTGATAGTGTAAGAAGTTTATAGGTTGTTTCTGTTGTAAATTGTTTTCTAAATTTTACAAGTATATTATATTTTTTAGTCTCACTTTCTGTGTTCTTATGTTTATTAATAAAATCTTTAATTGTTTTTTCATTGTCAACTTGGAATTTCTTTTTTAGTTCTTTGTAGTTGCTAAAAAATGATTCTTCTCTTAGATGTGGTGTAGGTATATCATAGGTCATTTCTTTTTCTTTCATTTTATTTTTGTAATTTCTCATTTCTTCTAATTTCTTTTCTATTTCTGAACTAAAAATTGTTTCTGTTAATGTTTCTTCAGTGTCATCTTCTAATTTTATCTGTTCTGTTTTTTCTTTTATTTTTTGTAACCTAGATTCCTCTAAAACTTCAGTTCTGAGTTTTTCTAATTCTTCTTTTTTTTCATCAATTAAGTAATTATATTCTTGTAATTTTCCTATAAAATATAGTTTTACTTTTTGATTTACTCTTTTTATTATATTTTTAAATATAAAGAATGAAAAACCAATCATTATAACTACTACTATTATCGTTGGTAATGTTAAATCTATCATAATTCACCTTCTATATAGCTAATGGATTATAGAAAAGTAATAAAAATACAAATGCAAATAACAATAATAAGAATATTGCTAAAATTATTAGTACCGTCATTACAGCTTGTACTATATCACTTTTTGTTTCTGGGTTTCTCCCAACTGCTTCTGCTACTTTAGAGCCTAAAATTCCAATTCCTATTCCCAATCCTAAAAACATAAGACCAATCATTACTCCTATTGCATTTAAAGTCGCTACTAATATATTTTCCATTTTTTCCTCCTTTTTTTCTATTAATTTTTAATTTTCGCTTGTACATCAAGATTTATTGAACTACCATTATATACTGCGTTTTCTAGTCTAATTATTATTTCGCTTCCATATTGATAGGTAAAACTACTTGTCCAACCACTTGATGATGTTGATGAACTAATGCTTACACTTTTTCTATCTATTTCAGCTCCGTCAACATATAAAACTACATCTGCTGAGTCTAAAATATAATTAGAGTCCATTTTTAAGTTAAAGTAAATATTTGATGAGCTTATTCTTGTAATAGAAATGCTTGTTGAAATTTTTTGTGTCCTTACAATAAGTGTATCTTCTATATATTCGCTTATTGTGCCATCACTATTTATTTCTCTTACTCCCATTGTTATAGTATAATCAGTATTTGGTGATAAGCCTGTTATTGTATAGCTTGTTTCTGCTTTATTTAATGCTATTGTTTGGCTTGTATTACCATCTAAATTTATATATACCGTTTGATATTTACTTTCTGGGTCTGTTATATTATAATATACTGTTATGGTTGAAGAAGTTGTGGATGCGCTTCTTAAACTAACATTTTTCTCTAATGCTGTATTGTTTGTTCCACTTGAACTACTGCTTCCCGAATAGCTTCCAGAACTACTATCTCCACTACTTTCTCCTATATTACCATTTATTATTATTTGAGAACTATTATCTGTTGATGATGTGGTTGATGACGAACTTGATGAGCTTATTTGACCACCTGTTGATGTTACAGTTGATTCTGAATTTTCGTCTGTTTCACTATCTGCTACCTCTATACTGTCTTCATATAAATTTGTACTTCCTATTATTTTTGTTAAATCTATTTCTTCATCTCCAAATATTAATTTTTCATTAGCCACATCAAATGTGAATGATGGTGTTATAAGTGTTATCGCATTTATTGTTTTTGCATTTATTTCATTATTTAATAATAAAGTATTCCCAGCTTTGTCTAAAATTATTATTAAATATCTTTTTGTTTCTATTGTTCCTTGATCATTACTAATATCATCTGAAAGAATCAAGTATTTACGGTCATCTAGCTTATAGAATCTATCTTCTGCAAAATTTAAAAATTCTGATTGACCCGAAATTGTTTCTACACTTGCATCTGCAAATACTTGATACATCTTTCCATATAGAGTTACTTTTCCAGATGATTTATTATATGTAACAGTTTTTTCACCAACATTATATGTATTTCCATCATTTGCTTTTATATAATAATTCCCATCCCATTTTGATTGCATCGTACCACCATCATCTATTGTAATAGGTACATTTTCTGAATCATAGACAAATGTATTAGCTTCAATTTCATATACTGTTCTATCAATTCCTGTAACATATACTAAACATCCTATAAGCAATATAATTATTATTACAATAACAATTGCAAATACTGTAAAATTTATTTTATTACCTGATGTTAATTTTCTCAATTTTACACTCTCCTTTCATTTCCCCTTTTTTTGCTTAGCAAGTAGAACAAGGTCCTATTGTTATTATGGTCTATGATTCTAAGTATACATATTCAATTGTAAGTGTTTCAATTAATTCTCCGTCTTTGAAGAATTGTAATTCTAGATAATAAGTTCCATAACTTGATAATGTCTCATCTATTGTATATGAATAGTATGTTTCTGATCCTGATGTTATTTGTGTTGGTATAAAGTCTGCTGTTCCGTTTTTTGAATATCCTGATGTGTTGTATATAGAATATGTCACTTGATCTATTTCAGATAATTGATAACTGTTACTAAATAATAGGTCTATTTTACTTGTGTTTGTTGAATTTTTATTTGCTGTAACTGTTCCAAGTGATATACCATATTCATTTACTGCTGAAACAGTATATGATTTATTGTATATTGAATATTGGTCTTCATCTCCACTGTTTGATCTATCTGTTTTTGTTTTTACTAATATTGTATATTCTTGTGAATTGTCTGCATCATTTAATGTAAATGTTTGATTTAGTGTGTTTACTGAAAATGTTTGACCCACATATTCCTCTGGTGTAACGTCTTCCATGTTTCCATTAAATATTTGTACTTCAAATGTATCTCCTACAACTACTTTATCATCATCATATATAACTACCTTAAATTGAATTTTGTTATTTTCCTCTCTTGTTCCACTTATAGCTATTGTTGGATTTGATAAAGTGCTAAACTTAAATTCATATTCTTGTGTTCCTAGTTCTAATGTTTCTTGCCCTCCATCTAAAGTTGTATATTCGGCAATTGGTATTATTTCTATTTTGTATGTGTCACCAAATACAAACTCTGAACCTGGATTAATTGAAATATTTTTTGTCATTGTACTATTGAATATTAGGTCATTTTCTATTCCACTCATTACTTCTGTATATGTTCCATCATCATCTAAGTGATATAGTTTATATTCTATTCTATCGAAACCTGTTGTTCTTTCTAGTGTATAACTAACACTAATATATTTTTCTTCATATGATACAGGGTTATATTCTACCTGTATATCATCTATACCTACATCAGCAAGTGTTGAGAAGTAATATGATCTACCTGAAACTTTGTAATCTAAATCATATAAGTATTCTTCTTTTTCGTTTCCGTCGTCATCTACCAGAATTGTTCTAAATTTTATAAAATAGTAAGATGTTGGCACTAAGTCTGTAATTTCTATTATGTCATCAAAGTCATCTACTGCTAATTCTATTGTTTTTACAAATGTTTCTTCTTTATATTCACTATCTGTTTGATATAAATCTATATAGATTTTATTGTCTTTTATATTTGCTGAATCATCTACTAATAGTGTTGCTTTGATTGATACCTTATCTAGTTCTGTGGTGATTTGCCATTCACTATTTGAATCTAATAAGCTTATTCCTGGTATTATTTGGTCAAAATAGATTGTACTATCACCTATACATGTTACTTTTTCTTGTGCTACTTCTTTTTGCAATACCACATTTCCTTGGTATAAAAATCCTTCACTACTATATGTTAGTTCTACAGATGATGTATATCCTGTTATAGCATTTGTTAATCGCATTATATTATCGCTTCTTACTGAATTATACATATTTCCCATTGCTTCTGTATCTGGTATTAAGTTTGATGCAGCATTTACACTATAATAGTATACTTGCTCTCCAGATTGCTCATATGCTCGTTGTATTGTTATATAATCTGAAGTTAATTCAAATCCTACAATTCCTGTGTCGTAGTATGCATATACGTTTACTTGTACTGTTTGTTTTAAAAGTTCGCCTAAATCATTGTAACTAATACTTATGATGTTATTTGATGGTACTTCTTGTATGTCTGTTACATATACTTTACTTGTATTATTTACTGCTTGTAATTCTACTTTAACACCTGTTACATAGTCCATTACGCCATTATCATTAAGGCTTATAGATAGTTTTGTTGTGTCATAGCTTATAGAATATGTTAGCCCACTAATTGAATTTGTGCCTTCAAAGTATTGGGTTAAAATTTCTGTGTCTTCTGCTCCGTCTTGCTTTACTAAACATGTTGTCCAAGTTAATGTAAGTGTTCCTGCTGACAAATTGTCAAATGTTACTACTTCTGTATTGCCTTCTGATGTTGTGTAAAGGTTTTTCTGAGATACCGTGGCAGTACCTATTTTTGCAGTTACTTGATTATTGTTTTCTACTGCACTATCTACATCATTAAATGTATATCTAAATGTTATTGATGTTGCTGTTGATGTTGTTGGATACCAATATAATGTTGCTTCTTGTTTTTGTGGTGTTTGTGTAGCTGATTTCAGCACTACATTTTCATCGTACGGATATTTTGTTTCTGCTACTCCGTCATTATTTAAGTCTAGATACATTTCGTAAGTAAAGTAATATGAATTTCCTCTTCTTAGTGCATCTGTATCTGTTATGCTTGATGATGTTCCATCTTCCACATTAAATACTGCTGATGGAATTGTTCCATCACTACCAACTGATAATTTTATTTCAGCTATTAATTCACCTGTATTTGCATCATATGCTCTATATATTACTGTTCTTGCATACATTCCACTGTTATCGTATACAGCTTTTACTGTGTATCCTACTATTGTGTCGTCATTTAAATCATCTCTTGGTGATTCTTGTGAATAATTTCTTACTGGTGTTACTGTTACCGCATTGTCTGTGTCTGTTGGTAAGTCTGGCATATAGCCATTTGTTTGTATTACATATACATTATCTATAAGTGGTAAAGTATTTGGATAACTTGTATAATCATATGCATTTGTTACTGTAATTGTATAATATGAGTCCTTAAAATCATCATTATCTGCATTGAAGAAGTCTGGTGTTATAGTTAGATAGTTATCCCACAATTCCTCTTTTAAATCACTTTCATATTCATCTAGGTTAGAGTCTACTAATGTTATTGTTCTTAGAGGAGAACCTGTTGGATATTCTCCATCTAATGTTTGTCCTGAATAAATACTTATTGTAATTCCTGTTAAAGTGCTTGGCTCTAAATCTCCTTGATCTGCACTTTCTGGTTGCAATTGGACAGTTACATTGAATGTATTTAAAACATCGTCTGTTATTTGATTAAATTCAACTGTCATATTGCTAGGAGTTTCAGTTTGAACAACAAATCCTCCTATATAGCATTCATCTATTGCTGCATTTCCGTCTTGTAAATCTACTGTTGCATATACAGCAAAATTGTATGTTTCGTTTGATCTTAAATTATTTATATCAACTGGAATATTATAGCTTCCACTAGATGTAAATGATTTTATGCTTCCTGTTGAGTCTGTATATGTTATTACAAATTCTTCACTGCTTACGTCTATTGTGTTTCCACTATCTTCTATTATTATTGTTCCTTCTATTTTTTCAAATGTAACTTCTATTTCTTCAAATCTAACTGTTGGGAACTCAACCCCATCCATTGTGAATACGTCACTAAGTTCACTTTCATATTGAATATATTTTTCATTGTCATAGAATTCTACAACTACTTTAAAATAATATCCTACATTTCTTAAAATTGTATCGTTATCTATTTCTAGTGTAGTTGATGTTGTTGATGATTCTATTGTTTTTACTGGTTCTCCATCAGTACTTCTTGTATCATATATTTCAAAAGTATAACCTTGAATTCCTCCATCAGGGTCTTGTACATTAGTTAAACTTAATTCAAATTTCCCATTCCTTTTGTCTATTTGATATGTTGCTCCTGTAAGTGTTGGTGTTTGTTTTAAAGTTGTAAGTGTTATAGCTTCTAAGTTTGAATTTGAAAGTATTTGTCCATCATATAATATGTTTGATAGTGCTATGTCGTATTCTGTATTTGAGTCTAACCCTGTAAATTCAAGTAATTGTTTTGTATCTGAACTTGCGTCTACTGTTATTTGTACTGTTCTTGTTTCTAATACTATTCCTGATGTATTAGATATTGTGACATCAACACTGCTTATTTCACAGTCACTATCTATTACTAGTGCTACTCCAATTGAACTGTCTGTTAATACATCCTTTTCTACTTCTATTCCTAGTGTAGATGTTCTAAATATTTTATAGATAAAGTTCTTAGTGTATGTTGTTTCATCAATTGAATAGCTTGCTTCTACTACTAAAGTATATTCTGTGTCTGGAGTTAAACTTGATACTTCTATTTGCACATCATATACTCCTAGAGTTTCAGTATATTGATATACTTGCTTTCCAGTTGAATTATTTAGTACATATATATTTGTATCTGATACTAATGTATTATCTTCATCTTCTATTGATATAGATACATCAAATCCTATTGATGATACACTCATTGATTCTACTGTATAACTTGGTGCTTCTGTTACTGAAACTGAACTTCCAGAACTTATTATTGTTGATTCATCATCAGTTTCTGTTACTGCTGATGTAGAACTACTATTTTCAGATGAATTGTCTGATGAACCTATATTTCCATTTATTACTGTTGTTTCAGAATTTGAAGTTGATGAACTATCAGATGAATCACTGCTTGTAACTGTTGAAGATCCATTATTAGTTATTGTTTCTTCAACTGCATCTTCATCGGTTGTTTCTTCTGTTGTTTCATCATCTTCATTTAGATCAACTATTGTAATATTATCATCTGAATCTATAACCATATTTTCTAAACTCATTTTGTTTTCACCAGATTTGCTTACTATTTTATTCCCTATGTCTATTCTTATATCATCTGGTAGGTCTATATAAGCATCTGAAGAAATTGTTTGATATGTTACTTCTTGATTATATATTTTTACTATCTCATTATCTAAGTATTCTATCTCTACATATCCACTTATTATATTTGGATCTGAGTTTCCAAATATTAGACTAATACTATCTGATATTATGATATATTTATTAGCATCTATTTTCCATATTAAATTAGTAAATCTCAATGTTGTATCAAGATTTGATATTGTATAACTTTCTCCTTGACTTTCTAAAATATCATTTGCCATTATATTATAATATGTTATTGGATTTTCATCTATATTCTCCAAATTTAATATTACACCATTTGTAAATGCACTTATTGAGCCATCTGAATAATGTATAAAATTAACTATATCTGCTATAACCTCTTCTCCCTCTGTATCATCAAACAATACTTTTGAATTATATTTGACTTTATATGTTTCATTAGAATTAAAATAATATCTACTTACATTTTGATCTGTTTCTGACATACTTTGTAATATATATCCAGAATCTGCAAATGCTTTACTATTTTCATTTTCGACTTTGAAAGTATTTAAAATTAGCACTCCTCCTAATATAACTCCTATTAATATGATAACAATAATATATTTTTTCATTATTTACCTCCAAAATGAATACACATACAAAAGCTAAAATAAGTGCTTTAAAACTTTGATATTTAAAATATTTTTGAAATAATAATTTTTGTTTGTTACAGTTGTTTTTTCTACTTTTTATACTTATCTTTTTGTATGCTTATATATTTTTCTTTTAGTTTTCATTTTCATTATATGACAAACAACGACATATTTCAAGAAAAAAAAAAAAATTTTTTTTGTAATTTTTAGCAAATATCAAAACAACATTATTTTTCTTGTTTTTTTTACGATTTATTATTTTTTTCAAAAATATATTTTCCATTTGGAATTTTATAATTTTCAAGTTCTGAATTCATAATCTCTTTTACTTGTACATTAATTTCGATTGTTCCATTTTCATTATATGTTATATCATTAAAACTATATGTTGCTATTGAATCCTCATTTTCATTATCTACTGACACTATATTCTGAGCAGTACTCCATATGCCTGTTAATTCTTCTTTTGCATAACTAGTTTCATCTGGATAATATGACATAGAATAATTTATTACATCATTTTCTTCATATAAACTAAATAATATTTTATTATATTCATCTTTCCATATATAATTTCCTAAAAATGATTCATTATATCCACTTTCAATTTCTTGATTTGTTGAGTTATTTATTTTTTCATTTTCTGCTATATTTATTATTTCAACTTCATTTTCACTAACTTCATTTATCGTATTTTCATTGCTATCTTCTAGTATAGTATTATAATTAGTTCTTCCATTACCTACAAAAAATACTACAAATATTATAGCTACTATCAATACCATTAAAATAATTGCAAAAAGCATCCAAAATGTTACATTTGTTTTTTTATTTTTCTTCATTTAAATCTATTCCTTTCTATTATTTTTCATTTTTATCTTATATCATATGTTTTATTTTTTCAATATTTTTATTCACTAATTATTTTCCTTATTAGCCTGAAGCTTTTTACTCATTTTGTTCTTCCTTCTATTAAATTACACTCAATTATTAGAAAATTTTTTTTCTTCAAAATAAAATATTTATTTTACTTTATATTGTAAAAACGAAAAGTTTCATATTGTTAGTCTATACAATAAAATATAAGCATTAGCTTTTACAACTGCTAATACTTAAAATTTATCTCTACAAATAAAATTATTTTTTATAACTATTTTTTTATACATCTCTTACTGTCAAATCATGTGGTGCCCCTTCTCTTATACTTGAAGGTGATACTAAAGTTAATATAGCTTTTTCGTGGAATTCTTGAATTGAACTAGAACCACAATTTGACATAGTTGATTTTATTTTCTTTATTGTTACTTCTAGATTATCTTTTAATGAGCCTGCATATGGTATATATGAATCTACACCTTCCACAAAAGATAACTTTTCACTTTCTGCTCCTAAGTCATATCTTTGCCAGCTTCTTGCTCTTTTAGATCCTTCTCCCCAATATTCTTTAACAAGTTCATTATTTAATTTTACTTTTGGTGTTGGGCTTTCATCAAATCTAGCAAAATATCTACCCATCATTACAAAATCACATCCCATTGCTAGTGCTAATGTAATATGATGGTCATAAACAATTCCTCCATCTGAACAAAGTGGAATATATATACCTGTTTTTTTAGCATATTCATCACGAGCTTTTACAACATCAATAATTGCTGATGCTTGTCCTCTTCCGATTCCTTTTGTTTCACGAGTGATACATATAGAACCTCCACCAATTCCTATTTTAATAAAGTCTGCACCTGCTTCTGCTAAATAATAGAATGCTTCTTGGCTAACAACATTTCCTGCACCTATTTTTACTTCGCCATTATATTTCTCATGTACCCATTCTATAACTTCTTTTTGCCATATAGAATATCCATCAGAAGAATCTAAACATAGGATATCTGCTCCTGCTTCTACTAATGCTGGTATTCTCTCTTCATAGTCTCTTGTATTGACACCCGCTCCTACTAAATAGCGTTGTTCTTTATCTTGAAGTGATAATGGATTTTCTTTGTGTTGTTCATAGTCTTTTCTAAATACTAATGAGTTTAAATTTCCATTTTCTTCTATAATTGGTAAACAATTTACTTTCTTTTCCCAAATAATATCATTTGCTTCTGATAATGTTAATCCTACTTTTGCATACACTAATTTTGATATAGGTGTCATTATATCTTCTACTTTTTTGTCTAAACTATCTCTTGATAATCGATAGTCTTTATTTGTAATAATTCCTAATAATTTTCCTGTTGATGTTCCATCTTCTGTAACTGGAATAGTTGTATGACTGCTTTCTGCTTTTATTTTTAATATGTCTTTTAATGTATTAGATGGTTTTAAGTTCCATTTGCTTTTTACAAATCCTGATTTTGTTTCTTTAACTCTTTTTACCATATCTGCTTGTTCTTGTACAGATTGTGACATATAGATAAAAGCTATTCCACCTTCTCTAGCTAATGCTACTCCCATTTTTTCTCCTGAAACAGATTGCATAATAGCTGATGTAAATGGTACATTTAAGTACATAGATGGTTCTTCTCCTATTTTGTATTTTACTAATGGTGTTTTTAGTGATATTTTATCTGGTGTACATTCTCTTGTTGTTAATCTTGGTATTAATAAGTATTCATCAAATGTTCTTGATGGTTCTTCTAAATATGTAGCCATTTTTTTCCTCCTTCTATTCTTTTCTTTTTTTTAAGTTATTCTATATTATATTACTTTTTTTCATATTTTGCAATTTTTTTAGCAAATTTTTTTGTTTCATTGAGTGTCTCATTGGGGACGTTTCTTTTTGAGACATTTTTAGAAAGGATGATGATTTTGGAGACGGAGCAAAAAATCATCTTCTTCTTGATAAACAGGTCTGATCAATAAAATTTTACTTTTTATGTTAATTGTAGTATAATATTTATAGTTACATAGTAACATCCTCGCTTCCACAGGAGGATTAAACAAAAGGAGGACCATAAAAATGGCAAAGTTAGTAATTAAATTCGGAAAGCAAGACATCTTGCTGAGCATTTCCGAAAATACTGCTCAGCACCTGTCGGAAGATGAGAGGGGAATTCTCGGAATCGAGAATTTCCTTGGGACAGAATACCTGAATAATATCGGATATTCAAAAGTCCCATATGGACAAAAGAGATTGTCCATATACACAGACAAAGGAAAGCTTATGTTTTCCTCTGTCGCTTGAAAAATGGAGTGCTTGTAAAAAGCACTCCTATTTTTTGCTCCATCCGTAAATTATATAATGATGATTTTTTGCTCCGTCCCCAAATCATCACCAAAATGTCTCAAAAAGAAACGTCCCCAATGAGACAAAAATGAAACATCTTTATTTTTAATCACATATAAACCTCTATATTATAAACCCTATTACTTCCATCCAACTTAATCTTATTTTCAACTTCTTCTCCATTTAATAACACTCTTTCCACTCCTGTATTTTTTTGATTTGCATTAATAATCTTTATATTATAAATACTTTCTTTCCATTTATATCTAATCATATACTCATTCCAATCTTTTGGAATACAAGGTAATATACTTAAATAGCCTTTTTCTATTTTTAAACCTAATATATATTCTATTCCAGCATCATAATACCAACTACTAGAACCCGTATACCAAGTCCAGCCACCTCTTCCAGCTAAATTTCCAGCTCCATATATATCTGCCGAAATAACATATGGCTCAACTTTATATTTGCTACTAGCATCTTTAGTTCTAGTATGTTCAATCGGATTTATCATACGATAAAATTCTAAAGCTTTATCACCAAATCCTAATAATGCTTCTGCAATAATAGCCCAACAACTAGCATGTGTGTATTGACCACCATTTTCTCTAACACCTGGCAAATATGCTTTTATATATCCTGGCTCCAACTTTCCTTTTTCAAAAGGAGGGTCTAATAATTTTATGATACCATTTTCATTATCTACTAAATGATTTTCTAAACTTTCCATAGAAATATATTTTTTGTCATTATCTCCTGCATTTGATATAACACTCCAGCTTTGAGCAATACTGTCAATTCTACATTCATCATTTTCCATACTTCCTAAAACATTTCCATCATCCATAAATGCTCTTTTATACCATCTACCATCCCAAGCTTTTGTATTTAAAGCTTTTTTTAATTGTATTTTTATTTCTTTCCATCTTGCACTTCTACTTTCAACCTCTTGGTTTTGTAATTCATTTGTATCATGTTGATTTTCATTTTCTGTTTTTAACTCTTCTCTTGTTTCTGAATCATTTGTTTTGTACTTCCCTTTTATCTCTTTTTGTTCCATCTTTTCACATATTGAAATAAACTTATCCAAAATATTATACAAGAAAAATCCTAACCATACACTTTCACCTTTTCCTTTATTTCCTACTGTACTAAATCCATCATTCCAGTCCCCACTACCTATTTTAGGTAAGCCATTTTCTCCAAAGTTAAAACTTTTTTCTATTGCTCTAACACAATGTAGATAAATACTTTCTTGTTTATCACTTTGTAGATATTTATCATATTTTTCATCAGTTCCTTTTTCTAGTATTTCTCCTTTTAAATAAGGTGTTTCAATTTCCAGAATAGTATCATCTCCTGTAAAATAGATATATTCTAATACAAGATATGGCAACCATAGTAAATCATCCGAAAATCTTGTCCTAATTCCTCTTTCTGTTTCTTCATGCCACCAATGTTCTACATCTCCTTCTTCAAATTGATGTTTACTATGTTTTATAATTTGATTTTTCAAAAATTCTGGTGAAATATATTTTAATGCAATAGTATCTTGTAATTGGTCTCTAAATCCATAAGCCCCTCCTGATTGGTAATATCCACTTCTACCTAAAAGCCTACTTTCTAATGTCTGATAAATACACCAACCATTTAATAGTATATTTGTAGATTCTAGTGGAGTATATACTTGGAGTTTTCCTAATAATTCTTTCCAATTATTTTTCACACATTCTAATTCTTGCTTACAGTTTTGTATTTTACTATATTTATATGCTATATTTTTACAATCGATTATTGTTTCTTCTGCTCCTAGAATGAATGAAATTTCTTTATCTGAAAAGCTTTCTAATTCTACTGTTACTTCTAATACCATACAAGCATCTCTACCTATTGAATTACTATTGTTTAACTTAATTTTTCTAATACCGTCTGGATTAGACAATCCATTTTTTCCAAAGAAAAATTTTTTATCTCCTGTGTAACTTTTAATTTTTTCACTAGATGAAATATATAATTTTGTATTTTCTATTTCACTTGCATATATATTGTTTGCTATTAGAATATTACTATTTCTTTCAAATTTGATGTTAATATTTCCAGTAGTTTTATACTCATCTTCTCCTATTACTGGCTTGATATAATAATATAGTTTCAGATGTTTTTTATTAGGTGTTTTATTTTTTAAATTTAAAATTCCAATCTTACAACTATCTTCTCTTGGTACAAATACCTCTAACTCTTGCTCAATTCCTAAATTACTGTGCATGTATTTGCAATAACCAAATCCATATACAATATTATAATTTCTGTTATCTGGCATTGGATTTAATCCTAAAGACCATGTTTGCTTTGTTTCCATATCTTTTATATATATTATTTCTGAAGGAATATCTAAACTAGGATGATTATTCCAACTAGTTAGTCTATTTAATCTACTATTTTTGTACCAACTATATCCACCCATATTTTCTGTTACAACTGTTCCGAATTTATTATTTGCCATAATATGTGACCATACTGTTGGTAATCGCTTTTCACTATTTGTTCTTATCCAATATTCTTTTCCATCTTCTGAAAATCCACCATATTCATTATAATATTTTAAGTTTTCTGAATTTTTTAAAATATCAATATCTTCTGTATTTTCTTCTACAAATACATTTATATTTTCTTCTTCACTAATGTCTTTGTAATTTTCTATATAAGTTTCTTCTAATTCTTTTAAATTGTTTTCTAAATTTCCTTTTGCACAATCAATAGTAATCACAGATATAAGCTCTAAGAAAACAATATCCTTTTTTTCTATTTCTTTTTCATTTATTATAAAAATTCCACCTTTTATATTTTTCAAATATCCTATATGTTGGTTTAATATGGTAGACTCTATCTCTTCTCTTACAAAATTTTCATAACTATATTTTTCTTCGTCAATTATTACTATTTCTGTTTCTACATTTTTTGTTCTAAAATATTCATACGCTTTTAATACTTCTTTTAATCCATCAGAATCGTTTGCGTTTTTCATTTTTACTAAAATGATTGGTAAATCTCCTGATATACCATATTTCCATAAATCTTTTTGCTTGTAATTTTGTATATGTTTTATATTTTCTTTTTCTATACTTCTAATAGAGTTATCAAATATTATATAAGATAACATATTTTGATAAAGTTCTATATCTTTTCCTTTTATGTTTAGATATCTTGTTTCTGCTTCTACTCTTGCTTTTGATAAATCAAATTCATTTTTTACATTTTCAAATGATGTATATTTTTCTAAATTTTGAATAGCCTGTTCTTTTTCTTCTTCTACTGATAATATAAAATCAATTACTACTTTCTCTTGCTTTTTTATTTTTACTGTTCTTTTCATTGCTATTATTGGTTCTGTTACTAATCCTATTTTTTTAGAAAATGGTATAGAGTCTTTTACCATTTTAGGAATTTTTAAATTTCCTCTTCCTATAAACTTTTCCTCTTCTATTTCATATTCCAAGTCTCCTATTGCATTATCATTATCTGCATGTAATGTAGTTGCTAAATATATCTCTTTTTCTGCTATTTCTCTTCTTTTTCTTTTAACTATAAATGCTTCATCTTTTTCATAAAAATCATATACTAAAAATAAATTATTAAATGCTGGATGTGCATAATACTGCTCTTTTGGTGTTAAAACTGGTTCAAAGTATCCTGTTAATTCTATTATCTCCTCTTCATTACCTAAGTTTTCTAATGTAATCCTTCTTAATTCTACTGGTTCATTAGAGGCTACTGTTGTTTCTATTGTTGCTTTTAAATGACCATTCTTTATTTCTTGTACATTTCTATCTGGCATAAAACTAATTTGATATTGATTTTCATTTTCTATATTTTGTGAATAGCTTGAACTCATAATATATTTGTTTTTTATACTTTTCATATAAAATATAATACCTTGAGTATAATCATCTGTATTTTTAAAGTAATTGATACATGTGTTTTTATATTTGCTGACACCTTCTCCTTTTTGATTTGTTGCAATCATATAATTTTCATTAGAAATTACATTTCCTCTAATAATTTTTTCATCTATTTTTGTGTAATTTCTTTCAATATAATTCTCATAATCTTTATATGTTAGCTTTTCTATTTTTTCTTTATCTTCTTTTGCTATAATTGATTTTTCTGGCATTGTTTCTTGCAATAATATTGTAACAGCCTGTATTTCTGGGTTTTTTGTAAATCTTTTTTGTAGAATTTGATCATTTATAAGATTATTAATAGATAATAAAATAAGTCCTTGATGATGTGCCATATAAGTTTTTACAACTTCTGCATTTTTACCTTTTCTAACTCTTTCTGGTGTAAAATCTAAAGATTCATAAAATCCATATTTATTATACATTCCATATTTTTCTAAAAATTTTAAATTATTTATAACTTCTTTTGGAATATCTGTAATTGCTAAAATACTTCCATATGATGATATTACCATTTCATCTGCTAATCCTCTTTTTAATCCTAGCCATGGAATTCCAAATGCTTTATATTGATAATTAGATTGTAGGTCTTTTAAATTAAATGCTGATTCTGATACACCAAATGGTAAATGTAATTCTTCTGCATATTTAATCTGGCTCATTATCATAAATTTACAAGATTCATCTAATAAACTTCCTCTATATTTTGGAATATTAATATTTGGCATTAAATATTCAAATGCTGTTCCTGACCAAGATAGTAATCCCTTATATTTACCTAAAATTGTTAATGTTCTACTTAAATAATTCCAATGTTTTGATGGTATATCTTTTTTTGCTATTGCTACAATGCTTGCTTGTCTTGCCTCTGTTGCTAAAAGATCATAATATGAATCTGTTAGTGTATTTTCTTCTATATTATATCCTATGGAAAATATTTGATGTTCTGGGCTATATAAATAACTAAAATCTGTTTGTTTTATAATCCTTTCTATAATTTCTAGCATTTCTTGTATTTGCGTTTTTAATTTTATACTATCTTCTTCATTTAGTATATTTTTTTCTTTTTCAATATCTAATTCTTCTGATAACATATTTTCATAATTTACAAAATCTTGATTATTATTACCTTGTAAAATTTCTTCTATCTGTCTTAAAAATATTTGAGCAACATACAAATAGCCAATAAAATTCCCACTATCTACTGTTGAAATATATCTAGGTCTTAATGGCTCTTTTGTTTTTGTGTCATACCAATTGTATAAATGCCCATTCCATTTTTGTAAGCTATCTACTGAAGTTATTACTTTATATAATAAATTAATTGTTTGTGTTAAATTTTCATATTGTAAATCATAGCTTGATACAATTGCTAAAATTGATAATCCTATATTTGTTGAAGATGTTCTTGTAACTATTTTCTGTTTTCTATCCTCTTGATAATTATCTGGCATTAAATAATTATTTTCTTCAGTAATATACTGTTTAAAAAATTGCCAAGTTCTTTTTCCAATTTCTAAAACATATTCTACTTCTGATTTATTTAATTTTTCTATTGGTTTTATTTCTCTTTTTTCTTTGCTAATATACCACATTACAAATGGCATAAACATCCATAAAATTCCTAATATAGCTAAAATTATAAAATCTGCAAAGCTTTTACTTGTTAATGCAATCCCTATTGTTAGTATTCCAAAAGCAATATTAAACCACATTTGTTTTATATATGATAACACATTATTTTTTGCTTGCTTTTCTGCTTCTTCTGATGTTATCCATTCTAATAATTTTTTATGACTTATCCATTTTCGATAAAGTGTTTTTATTATAGAAATTAATGAAATATATGCTTTATATGGTAATACTCCAATAGTGATTAATATTCTTAGTAATATTCCTTTATAGCCTGATATTTTAGGAGAAAATTTCTTTTGCTTATGCTCACCTTCTTTTTTTGATAACATATTATTAAAAATTTCTAATATATAAGGCATAACAACTGCTAGTATGCTTATAAGTATAAAAGGATATATTTTAAAATTATATATTTTTCCAAGCAATATACATGTACTAAGCAAAAGCAAAGCCATTATTTCTATAAGACTTCTTCTTAAGTTGTCTAATATTTTGTATTTTGAAATAGAATTTAATGGATTTTCTATTTTTCCTACTTTACTATTTATCTTATTTTTTAGCCAACTAATAATTTGCCAATCTCCTCTTATCCATCTTGATAATCTATTCATAAAACTGTTATATTTTGTAGGATAACCATCCATTAGCATAATATCTGTTGCTAAGCCACAACGCAAGTAACATCCTTCTAATAAATCATGACTTAATACTGTATTTTCTGGTATAGCATTTTTTAATACTTTAGAAAATACTTTTAAATTATAAATACCTTTTCCTGTAAAAATCCCCTCTCCAAAATTGTCTTGGTATAAATCAGATATAGCATTTGTATATGAATCAATACCACCTGTTCCTGCAAATATTTGTGTAAAATATGTTTTGTATGAAATATCTAAGTTTATACCAATTCTTGGTTGTATTATTCCATGCCCTTCTACTACAATATTTTTTTCTTCATCAATAATTGGTTTATTTAATATATGTGCCATTGCACCTACTAATTCAAATGCAGAATTTAAAATTAATTCTGTGTCTGCATCTAATGTTATAATATATTGTATTTTAGGCAAACATTCTTTATATTCTTCTATTGTATTAACACGAAATCGATTTCTTTCATTTCCTAATAAATATTCATTAAATTGTGTGAGCATCCCTCTTTTTCGTTCCCAGCCAAGATATTTATTTTCCTTTTCATTCCATTCTCTTTTTCTATATATGAAATGAAATATAGGGAATGTATTTTCTTTTACATATTTTTTATTTAATTTTTCTGCTAAATTTATTCCTGTTTCTATAACTTCATTATCTGTTTGTTCCTCTTTTATATCACTTTCTGAACAATCTCCTAATAATGTAAAATATAGATTAGGAGATTTATTAGCTATATAATAAACTTCTAGTGCTTCCATTAATTCTTTTACTTTTTCTTTATCTTTAAGAATTGTTGGTATAACTACCATACATGCATTTTCTTTATCAATTCCTTTTGAAAAATCTAATTTAGGAATTGGTTTAGGTTTTATTATTTTACTTAAAATATATTGTATAACTTGTGTTACTATTTCTGATGATGGAATTAAAAAAATAAAAAAGCTTACTATATATATTATTGTATTTTGTGTATAGAGATTTAAAATACTAGAAAAAATAATAGATACTACTATTGATAAAATGTAATTTGTTGCTATATATAATTTTTGTTTTGTATTTTCTGCTAAATGCTTTGGAACTTTATAATGTAATTCTTGATATATTCTATTAATCCCTTTATCTATTAGATAATATCCTATATGTGCCTTTTTTTCATCATTTTGATTTTCTTTTGCTAATTGTAAAATCTTTCTCGCTATATATATTTCTGATATTTTTGTTTTTTTCGATATTTCTTTTATAACATTTCTATAACTATCTTTTGTGTTATTGTCCATTTTAGAATAGACTTCTGCTGGGTCTTGTTTTAA
The DNA here is from genome assembly GCA_964449925.1 of uncultured Clostridium sp. Taxonomy (GTDB): domain Bacteria; phylum Bacillota; class Clostridia; order TANB77; family CAG-508; genus CAG-269. The sequence continues at coordinate 3,426 of CAYVCM010000005.1, read as the reverse complement.
AATTTCTTCTACCCCATTTATTTTTTCAAAGATTTCTAAAAAATTAATTCTTTGTATTGTTTTTATACTTGTGATACTATTTCCCATAGTTACTTTTTTTACAGCAATATCAAAATGCTCTTTTTTAATAACTTCTTGTACACTAGTTCCTGTCATTTCTACAATTTCATCTAATACTTTTAGATAGCGATATCCCTTTTTTCCATATCTCTTTAAAATATATGACATATACTCAATAAATGGATATTTAACATCATTTAACAAATCTTTTTCTATATTTTTTAAATGATATATTTGATTATTTTCTTGTGGTATTTCTATAAGTTTTCGTACAATATTTTCTGCTTTCATTTTTTGTATTTGACTACTATATATTTTTTCACATATTTCTCTAATATTTTCAATAATTGCAATCCTAAGAAATATACCAATATTCCAAATTTCTTCCATACTTAGTGTCTTTTTTTCTTGATAACTGGCAAGATAGTCTTCTAGGTCTTCTTTATCTATTTTATTATCTGTGTAAGCTATAATTTCTCCTGCTAATACATATATTCTGGCAAATCCTTTGTATCTTCCATTAGCAATTCCAAGAAAATTTGTATATTTTTTTAATGTTAATTCTTTTTGTATTTGTTTTACATTTTCTTCTATTATATAAAAATTATCTAGTAACCATTCTCCTGCTGGATGTGTACTAATTCCTTGTTTTACCTGTTCATTTAATAATTGATATACGATTTTTATTGTTTCATAATTGTCTATTAATTGAGGAATTGGATATGTTTCTTTTGCTGATTTATTTTTTAGGTTATGGTTTGTAGCAATTTTTTGTAAATGCTTTTCTAATTGCTTTTTGTCTAGTATTGTTCCATCAATTTTTAATATTTTGTTTGTTTTCAAAAAAATTCCACTCCTTGCAAATATGTTTTACACATATTGTTTGCAAAGAGTGGATTTTTTATACTTTATTGTTATTTTTTTAACGTTCTAATTCATCATCTGATTTTTCTTGTTGCTGAGTTCTTGATTGGTAGTAGTCAGCAAAGTCTTCATAAGCTTCTTCCAAATCAGTATTTTCTGGTAACCCTACATATGTTCCTTCATTTTTCACATACTCTGTTCCATTAAAATCTGCATATTCTATATCTATTTCATATTTGGTAGAGTCAATTGTTCCTATTCCTGCTATTGTGGTATTATTTTCTGTATCCACTAAAATATATTCATCATCTATTTGGTCAGCTGCTATCCATTCTTCTCCATCTGGTAAATTACCCGTAACAAGTGGATTTTCTACATAAGATTTTTCTCCGTCTTCCAAAGTTATTTCTCTAATATGTCCTTCTCCTATGTTTTCACGCAAGATAATCCCTAAATCATCTTTATCAATTTTTTCTTCATCTGATAAATTTGCATTATATTGTTCTAAGATTTCATCAATAACATTTTCTAAATTTTCTTCTATTTCATTTGTATTTTCGCCTACTCCTTCTTTAAGTTCATCTATAAATTTTTCTCTATCTGTTTTTTCTTCTTCTAATCCTTGTTCTTCTGTTTCAACCGTTGGTTTATCAGGTTCAGTTGGTTCTTTTCCATCTCCAGAAGTTAACATGGCAACTCCAGCTGTTGTTATACCTATTGCTCCTAAAAATATAGCTATTCTTCTGCTCATTCTATTAAACAATGTTTTGTTTGCTTTTTCTGTTGCTTTTCTTTTTTCTTTTGAAGTAGGTTTTTCTCCTGTATTTTTTTCTACTTCTTTAAGAATTTTGTTACGTTCTATATTTCTATGATAATTCCATCTTTCTCTCCAATTATCTAATACTCCCATCTTTTTTCCTCCTTAGTTTACACTTGTATAATAATAAAATTCACTATATTTTACATCTTTATTTATATAATCTTTTTTATATAAACAAGTTTAATCATCTATATTATATCACAAAAAAATCTATTGTAAACTTTTCTTAATTATTTCTTTTATTTTTGACATAATTCTACTCTTTTGTATATATATATTCAACTTTTTTATCTTTATTCATACAATATATTAAGCAGAAATATACCTGCTAAAAAAGAAAGGATGATTTATAAATGGAAAATGAAAAAAAGCCATGCCAAATATTAGATATTGATGGTGTAATTTCAGGTGGAAAACAATTTGACCTAGACATCACTCTACCAGAAGACCATCGTGATGTCATTTATGGTGTTGTAAAAGATTGTTTTAAAGAACCTGTTGCAGATGCCGTTGTAAAATTAGTTGAAATTGTTTATGATTCTGGTAAGGAAGATCGTAGAGCAATTGGGCACACATTTACAGATTGTGAGGGGGAATTTGTTTTTGGCCCTTTATGTCCAGGAAAGCAATATGCTATTCAAATTTGGGTAAATGACACTAAAAAAATTAAAATTTGTGCCAAATGCCATCATGAAGGAAAATGTTTAAAAGGTGAAAAACATGAAAAATGTGATTGCTTTTTAGAGAAGAACAAATGTGATAACAAAGAAGATGAATGTTCAAAAAATCTTGAAAATTAATATTTATATGTACTAACTAAATTGTATAAATTATATACTAAAACATAGTGGGCTATTATTATTTATAACAATATTTAAAGCCCACTATTTTATAATTCTATGCAATCCCAATTTTTTTAGCCATAGTTCTTCCTCTTTTTGCCATTTTTCTTTTAGTGTTTTTTCCCATTTCTGTATACATCATTGCTACTCCTGTTACTAGTATTCCTCCTATTAACATACCTTTAACAAATTTCATAATGAATCATCCTCTCTAAAATTTTTTATTCTATTTTTTTATTATTTCTCTTTTTTTGATTTTTATACCATTTTATAATGGTATAAATTTCATGAATTGCAATTATTAGTAGAAATACTCCAAAACATTTTCTTAATATATTTACATCAATATTAATTGATATGTTTGCTCCTATAATAGCTCCAAATATTCCAAATATTGAAATTATAATGGCTGTTTGCAAAGCAATATTTTTATTTTTTAAATTTATAATAATTGCAATAATTGATGTTGGAATAAAAAAAATTAGGTTTGTGGCTTGGGCAATATGTTGTTCTATTCCTAATATAAATACAAGGAAAAAGATTAATATTGTTCCTCCTCCCATACCTGTACCACTAATAATTCCTGATAAAATACCAATAAAAATTTCAAACATAATAAAAACCTACTTTAAAAAATAGGTTTTCCATTTTTCTTATTTTTATTCAAATTCACACTAAAAGCCACTTAGGTGATGGTATTATATAAATTGAATAAATTCCTCGGCTCAATACAAATTTCAAGAACCTCTAAAATTTTTTTATGGCACCCTTTCACATCAAGCGCCAACATTTTCCATAAAAAAATTTAAGATGTTCTAATCATTTTCCAATCACATTCGT
>CAYVCM010000004.1:44006-47363 GCA_964449925.1 uncultured Clostridium sp. | reverse complement strand
CATTTTTAAGTTGAAGCTTCACCATACACTTCATATCCATATTTATTTTTTGTTAATCTATATGCTAATCTTGTTATTGTTAATGTTTGCAAAATATTTCCAAATATCAATATATTAGAAATTACATCATTTTTTATAAATAAAGCAGCTACAAGTCCTATTGTATATGAGATATATGATATAATCTGTTTCTTTTTTCTTTCTTTATTTGATAATATAGGAACATTTTCTGTATCAGCTGGTGCATAAAGTTTTATCATAAACATTCCTAATATCCAACTAATTCCTATTAAAATATATTTTGCTATATTTACTAATACAATATGTTGTGAAAGAAATACAACTCCACAATAGAAAACAGTAGTTCCTAATATACACCCTATATGTGTTTTTAAGTGAAAACCTCCTGATGCTCCTCTATATGGTATCAATATAATGAACATAAATATTACTTCTTTTAACATTCCAAAAACAAATGCAATTACAAATAATAAAAAGATTTTTGGTATTTCTCCTACTATATTTTGTAATCCATAATTTATAACTTCTGCCCTTTCATCATCTATTTCTGGCATTTCTTTTCTTATTCTATTAGTCAAGAATGTGCAGATACTATCTATCATTTTCTTCACCTCTTCTTGCTAACAAAATTGTAGCACTCTTACTATTTTTGATTACCTTTCGTTTTACGAAAACTTTATTTTCTTTTACAAAAAATCTTTTTTATTTATTTTATAAATTTTTTTTAACAATCTAAATTTTGTTTTAACATAAAAAGCTTATCATTGCTGTATACGGAAAATCTTATATATGGTCAAAATAAATTTCAGTTTTTTTATAAAATATTTACTTTCATTTTAAACTTCAGAAACTAAAAAATTTCATTTTGCTTCCTATAAAATAAAAAATATAGTTAAAATTTAATTTCAACTATATTTCTTCAATAATATTTTGTTCATTTTTTAATATACACCATGTTCCAATAGGTTCTGGTAAATCTTTAAATGTCATTTTTTCTTTAGATATTGGATGTTCTATCGTTAATTTATATGCCCATAAAGCAATTTGCTTTCCCTTTCCTCTTGTTCCATACTTTTGGTCTCCAAATATGCTATGCCCAAAATGAGATAATTGCACTCGAATTTGATGATGCCTTCCTGTATGCAGATTTATCTTTAATAAAGATAATTTTTTTACTTCATTATATTTTAAAACCTCATAATCTAATTTGGCTTCTTTTGCATTTTTCTTTTCTTTATTTACTACTTTACTCATATTATTTCTTTCATCTTTATACAAATAGTCAATTAGAGTTCCTTTAGATTTTTCTATTTTTCCATCAACAACTGCCAAATATTCTTTTTTAAAAACTTTTTCTCTTACTTGATTACTTAACCTTGAAGCTGCTTTTGAAGTTTTGGCAAATATCATAACACCACCCACAGGTCTATCTAATCTATGTACTAATCCTAAATATACATTCCCTGGTTTATTATATTTTTCTTTAATATATTCCTTTACTAAAGTTAGCATATCTATATCACCAGTTTTATCAGACTGTGAAGGAATATTTGGAATTTTTTTTACAACAATAATATGATTATCTTCAAACATAATTTTTATTTTATTCATTTACATTCCTCTTTTAATTTTTTATTTCTTATAGATAATAGTTTAAAAAAGAATTAACATGTTATTAAGTAAACAAATTTTAAATTTATGAGGTGTGTTTTTTCATTTAAAATAATGTTTAACAATGCAAGATGCTAATTATTTTTTAATTGTTTCCCATCTTCCATAAATCCCACAAGGCAAAACCAGTTTAGAATTTTCCATAGGAAGTCCAATTTCTCCAGATTCTATTTTTCCATTATATTTTTTTGATATTGTTAAATATAAAATATCTTCTAATACTTTACTAGATATACCTGTTGTATAAGAGTTTATTAAAAAGAATAATGGATTGTCTGATAATACTTTTGTACATAATTCTACTAAATCATAAATATTATCTTCAAACTGCCAAACTTCTCCTTTAGCTCCTCTACCATAAGAAGGTGGATCCATTATGATAGCATCATATTTATTTTCTCTTCTTATTTCTCTATTTACAAATTTAACTACATCATCTACAATAAATCGAACTGGTTTATCTTGTAATTTTGAAGAAGTTACATTTTCTTTTGCCCATGTTGTCATTCCTTTTGAACTATCTACATGACACACAGATGCTCCTGCTGATAGACAAGCAACAGTTGCTCCTCCTGTATAAGCAAATAAATTTAACACTTTGATTTCTCTATTTGCATTTTTTATTTTTTGTATCATCCAATCCCAATTAACTGCTTGCTCTGGAAATAATCCTGTATGTTTAAATCCCATTGGTTTGATATTAAATGTTAAATTTTTATATTTTATCTGCCATTTAGAAGGCATTTTTTTCTTAAATTCCCATGAACCTCCACCTGTTTTACTTCTATTATATATAGCATTCATTTCTTTCCATTTATTTGGAAAACTTTTATTTTTCCAAATAATTTGTGGATCTGGTCTAGATAAAATTATATTTCCCCATTTTTCTAGTTTTTGTCCATTTGCCATATCTAGTATTTTATAATCTTTCCATTCATTTGCTATTTTCATATTTTTCTTTCATTCCTTTTCACTACTTTAATCTAGTTAGGAAATTTGTAATTATTTTCTAACTTTTTTAAGTAACATTAATAAACTATTCTTTTTCTATTGTATTATTAGAATAGCTATATTTTATCATATTTTTTTGATTTTTCCAAGGGTTTTGACGATTTTAAAATTTTTATAATTTTAAATATTTTAAAAATTCTTCTAATTATATATCAGCTTGTTCTAAGATGCTTTTTAAAGTTCCTCTTGCAATTTCATAATGCATTGGAATAATAAATATTTTTCTAGTTTTATTATTTATATATTTAACATGACTTCCCCTCTGTGATATTTTATTAAATCCCAATTTTTTCATGACCTTAATAATTTTTTCTGAAGGTAGTATTGGGTATTTAGAACTCATATAGCCACCTCCAATGTTGTTAAATATGTTTCTTTAGGCTATACAATTTTTTCATTTTGCAAATATAATTGTTACATATTATACTTCCTTTTTATTCTAGTTTCAAATGTTTTGTAAAATTTTCAAAAAATTATATATCATAAACATATTTACACTAGATAATATAATTAATGATATAATTATCATAATAATAAATTTGTGTTTATAAACTTTCCTTGTGAATTTTTTTCTCTTTCCTTTATTAGTTGCACTCTTCAATTCCAAATTTAATAAACTATCTTCTGTATATTCCATTTACATTCCTCCTAATA
>CAYVCM010000004.1:0-43906 GCA_964449925.1 uncultured Clostridium sp. | reverse complement strand
AATTCCAAATTTAATAAACTATCTTCTGTATATTCCATTTACATTCCTCCTAATATTATTTTCATAATATGATATTCATATAGTATTTGATTTATTACTTTATTTTTTTTGACTTTTCAGAACTTTTTTTATTTTTCTATTTATATCTGTGAAATTTGACAAAAGTTTGTTTTTTTAACCATTTTGTAGTATAATATATATAGTTGAGGGAAAAATCTCTCAACAATTAATACGAAGGGAGTATACAACATGAAAAAGATTAAAACAACATTGGAAACACTCTGTTTCCTCGTATTGATTGGAGTGATTATTCTGGCAATCACAATGATTGTCCAGAACTTTTCCGCAATCGTAAACCAATTTGCGGAAACTCCAATTGAGGCAATTATAGTGTTTGCCTCAGGAGCACTTTCATTGAAAGCGGCCCAAATTCTTCGGCTCTTCCGAGCTAGAAGGATTCGGGCAAAAAAAGCTGAAAAGGCTAGAAGGAGAGCAGCCATAGCTACTGCTAAAGCTAAGGCTAAGGCAGAATCTTCTGAAGAGTCAGCTTCTGCTGACAAAAAGTCCCAGTAAGCTAAACTCAGGGCGATTTGGATTTCCAAATCGTCCATTTTTTATTGTATGGAAAAAATCGACTTTTATCTTAACTACATATAAGATTTTTTCGTATATAACAAAATTAAGTTCTTTATGTTGTTTCAAATGATTGATTAATAAACTAATCTGTGATATATTTTTATAGAATTAAGAGTATATACTCTAAAAATTGCTTTTTATACTTGAGGAAGGAGGACGCATTATGAAAAAAGCAATTGTACTAATTCCTGTTGGTCTGTTGGTATTGATTGGAGGACTTATCTACCAGATTTTTCAGACACGCAGGGTAAAAGACAGGATAGCCCTTAACTATCCTGCAATGTCCATTTATGGACAAATTAAAAAAGGACGTACAAAGTACGCCCGGGTGGAGAGGTAACACTCCCACCATTTTTTATTGTATAGAAAAATTTATTGTTTTAATTTTTCTGCTAACTCTTTTGTAATTCCTTTAACTTTCATCAATTCTTCTGTTGATGCATTTTTTATTTTTTCTACACTTCCAAATTGTTTTAACAAAGCTTGTTTTTTCACATTACCAATTCCTTTTACATCATCTAGTGCTGACTTTCTCATTTCTTTATCTCTTAATTTTCTATGATAAGTAATAGCTGTATCATGAACAGTATCTTGAAATCTCGTAATCAAATTCATTAGATTTTCTGAAATAGTTAATTCATTTCTGTTTTCATCCATTAAAGCTCTAGTTTGGTGCTTATCATTTTTCACCATTCCAAATACTTTAATATCTAATTCTTTTTCTATAATTTCCATTTTTTCTTTTTTATCCTGTTCTGTGATATCCTCTTGCATGATTTTTTCTTTTTCTTCTCTTAAAACATTTTCAATAGCTTGTTTTGTTGCTCGTATTTGTGTAATACCACCATCTGCAAATATAACATCTGGAAGTTTTCCAAATCCACCATTTGGATTTTCTATGGAATGTCTTAATCTTCTGGTAATAACTTCTTCCATACATTTTGGGTCGTCTTGTCCATAAACAGTTTTTATTTTAAATCTTCTAGATAAATTCTTTTTTATAACACCATCTTGCATTACACACATTCCAGCTACCATATATTCCCCTGATATATTAGATATATCAAAAGTTTCTATTTTTCTTGGCAATATATCCATTTTTAATACTTTTTTTAATTCTAATAAAATTTCACTTTTATCTTTTTCTTTGTTGTCTAATGTAACTTTTGCATTATTTTCTGCCATTTCTACAAATCTTAATTTTTCGCCTTTTTTTGGAGTTTTTATTTCCACTTTTTTTCCTAACTCTGTGGATAACCATTTTTCTATTGCTTCTTTATCTTCAATTTCTTCTCTTATCATTATTTTGCTAGGAATGTTTGGATTATCAAAGTAATATTGTTTGATAAATCCTGAAAGAATTTCACTATCTTCCATATCTTTTAAATCTTGATAGAAATATTGCTCTCTTCCTATCATTTTACTGCCTCTTACAAAAAATATTTCTACACAAACCTCTAAATCTGATTTAGCAATACCAATAACATCTATACTATTTTCTGATAAATTTGATACTTTTTGCTTACTTGATGCTCTTTCAATTGCTTGTTTTCTATCTCTTAAATATGCTGCCTTTTCATATTCCATATTTTTAGAAGCTGTTTTCATTTGTATTTCTAAATCTTTTAAAACTTTATCTGTTTTTCCTTCTAATAAATCAATAATTTCATTAACTTGCTTTTTATATTCATCTTTGTCAACATTTCCCATACATGGTGCCAAACATCTACCTATATGATAATTTAGGCAAGGTCTTGTTCTTTCTTTTAAAGTTCTACATTGATGAATTTTATATCTTTCTTTTATAAAATCTAACATTTCTTTTGCAGCACCTGGATTTGCATAAGGTCCAAAATATTTTGAACCATCATTGATAATTCTTCTTGTATAATAAACTCCTGGATATTCTGACTTTACATCTATTTTTATATATGGATAAGTTTTATCATCTTTTAATAAAACATTAAATTTAGGTCTGTTCTTTTTAATTAAATTGCATTCTAATATTAAAGCTTCTGCTTCATTATCTACAACAATATATTCAAAATGATCAATTAAAGATACCATTTTTTCTATTCTTGCTGTTTTATTTGTTTTTCTAAAATATTGTCTAACACGATTTTTTAATGAAATAGCTTTCCCTACATAAATAATGTTGTCTTGTTTGTCATGCATTATATATACACCAGGTTTTGCTGGTAACTTTTTTAGTTCCTCTTCTATATTAAACATTTTTTTCATTCCTCTATAACAAAATATGTTTTTATCTTTTTGTTTTATCTATCATAAATACTTCTACTTTTTCTTACTTCTTCCCATGCTTTATTAATTTTTAAAATATTTTCTTTTTCTTCTGTTGTATATTGTTCACTATCTTCTAATGTTTTTAAAGCTTTTTCTTTTTCTTTATCAGTTTTTGCTTTTGATAAATTATCTGGTATTCCTATTAATTTTTGTACTACCTCTGGATAGCTTTTATAATGATATAACTCTCCTATTATTCCTCTTTCCTCTAGGATTGGTTCTATTTCTTTTACTTTTTTGGCTAATTCTGAACGAATAACACGATTGTCTTTTGTAACAAATTGATTTCGACATTCTTGATATATATCTTCTGGTAGTACATATCCTTTTACACCATATGCATCCTCCATGCTTTTTCTACCATTTTTTTCTTTTTTCAATTTATAAAATTGCTCTATACAAACAATACCGTCTTTTACATTTGGCAGATGAGCAGCAATATGACCATCGTTTAAAATTTCCATTTTTACATCTTTGTCTGACTCTATCCAAGCATTATATCTAACTGCTGTGTCAAATAAATGCCTATTGCATTTTCTTGCTGTTTTAGAATTTGATTTTCCCCTATGCACATGTTCCTCTTCAGATGTTGTTGTTATATCTAAATCTGTTATTCTTTGGAATAGTTGATTTCTAATTTCCATATCTTCAGGAGATGAAAACACCATATTAATTAAACTTATTTTTTGTTCTAGTCTAACATCTTTAGATTCTACAATTTCTTGTATATCATGTAAAATAATTCTTTTATCTCTGTATAATCTTCTAATATCTTTAGGAATTAATGTTTTACTATTTAATAAGTTCGTTATTTCTCCTTTTTCTGCCCAAAGTACAACAGTATCTATTGGTATAGCATCTAATTCATATAATTTTTTTCTATCATCTTTACCAAATTCCTTTTTTTGTTTTCCTGCTTCGATATCATTTTCTATTCTCTCACCAATTCGCATAACTAATTCATCTGCAGATTCCTTTTTTTCTTCTTCTTGTAAATCATCTAATTTTAGGGTTTTATATAATGATATATATTTTTTTAATTCTGTTAAATCTGCATTATCTTGTTCTCTTATTTTCATATAACTATCTATTACATATTGTTCTACATCTAAATTTTCTAATTGTACTCCTTCTTTTTTTAATTCTTTTATTGTTTCTGCTTTTATGAATCCTTTTTGATATTTGTCCATAAGATTATCCATACTTATAATACCTTTATCTGCTAAACTAGTAAATGTCTTATCTGATATTAATTTATATCCTAATAATCCTTCTTGTTCTCTTTTTATTATATCTTCTTGATTTTCTTTTTCTAATTCTTTTAACAATTCTTCTCCGGCTTTTATAACTTCTTCGTTTGATTTATCAATAAGATATAATAATTTATATAAATCCATATATCTTTTAATAGTTTCTTTTTCATATGCATTTTCTTTATCGTTTAATTCATACAATTTGCGAAATTTTTCTATTGTAAATTTAGGTGTTATCAATTTGTCTAAATTCAAAAATTCTTTCACTGATAATATGTTTTCTATACTTAATTTTCTGTTTTCATACATATCAATGACAGCTTTTTCATCCATTAATCCAATTTTTATCATGTTTTTTAATTCATTATTAAATGCAACACCTCTTTTATCAATAATATATTGTCTTATATATGCAATTTGTTTCTTACTCATGCCAGATACCGATTGTTCACTTTGTAATAAATTGTATATCATATCATTTACTGTAAAATCTGACATATATTTTCCATCTACATATTTTTCCATAGCTTTTTTTGCATCTTCTGTTGTGTATTTTTTTCCTTCAATTTCTATTTCTACTTGTTTATCTTTTATTACATCATAATAGTATTTTAAATATCTTTCCAAATTTATACATTGGCCTGATTCAACACTTTCACCATTAATACAATTTCCGTCAGTATAATATAAACTTCCATTTTCTGAATTTAAAATAATATTCATTATTGTATTTAAACACATTTTATCCATGTCTATATACTTTTCGAGACCTTTTAAAGTTTCTTTTACCTCTGGAGACAACTTTTTTATTTTTTCAATTGTTGAATTTTTACTTTCATCACTTTTTTCAAGGAATTCACTTATTTCTTGTTGTGTTAAATGTTCAGAAGCTATTGCATTTTCTATAACAACATCCATTAAATTTTCGCCTATACTTGGTATTTTAAATATAGTTTCTTCTATTTCTTTTGAACCATTTGCTAATATTAATGCAGAAACTAATGCTTCATCAGGAATCATATGGATTGCTTTTATATTTTCCCTTTCTCTTTTTCTTTCACCTTTTGCTGGTATCTCTTGTAATAGGTCTTTGCTAGAAATTATATCTAATACATATTTTCCATCTCTGATAGCTTTACGACAAATAAAAATATTCTTTTCATCTTTTAATAACTCTTTTGCAAGTTTTTTTGTCTTTCTAACCCCTTCTTCAATTTCTTCTCTTTGGTTTATTAGACTATTCCTTGATGGATTATTAATATCATTAATTATATTTTGTGCGTTAATATATTTATTTAAACTGATTAGTATTAACATTCTTTTATCTACATTTTCTTCATTTTCTTCTAGATATTTTATTAATCTTGTATGAGAAATCGCATCTTCTTGTGCAACATCTTCATGTATTTTAAAATTGACTCCAAATCTTTCTTGTTCTCGGATAGTTTCTCTTTGCTCTCTTCTATTTTTCTTTTCTTCTTTTTTTATTTCATTAAGTTCATTTCTTATTTGTTCCTTTGTTTTATTTCTTATTACAAATGACATATCTTGATATGAAATTTGTATTAAAGATGTATTTTCTATATCTCTAATTGTCATTTCATTAATTTTTTTCATAATATATATTTTCCTTTCTTTAATTTAACTTTCTAAAATTCACAATTCTAGATATCTACAAATATATCATATTATATCATTTTTATTTACATAAAGTCAAACAATCCCATTTAAGGACAAATCTCGCTTCGTGAGAACTTCTCTCTACTTTTCTAAATTAGCTACATATCAAAAAAAAGAAAGTTTTTATACTTTCTTTTTAAAAATCTTCTACACTATCCACATATCCGATATATGGCAAATTTCTATAATTTTGATTATAATCCAAACCATATCCTACAACAAATTTATCATCTATATGAAATCCAATATATTCAACATCTAATTCTTTTGTTCTTCTTGACGGTTTACTAAGTAAAGTTGCAATTTTTAAACTATTTGGTCTTTTTAATTTGAAATAATCTTTTAAAAATGCCAAAGTTGTCCCTGTATCAATAATATCTTCTACAATTAAAACATCTTTTCCTTCAATGCTGTTTTTTATATCTTTTACTATTTTTACTTTACCTGTACTTTCTGTTCCTTCATAACTAGATACTTCTATAAATTCAAATTGTACTTTTGATTTTAATTTTTTTGCTAATTCCACCATAAATACAACAGAACCTTTTAAAATACCTATTAGAATAATTTCCTTTCCTTCGTAATCTTTGTCTATTTGTTTTGCCATTTCTTCTAATCTTTTTTCAATTCTTGTTTCATTAATTAATACATTCATCTCTATTCCCCTTATCTTATATTTAAGTTTTGATGGTTACCTATCCTTTTTATGTATATTTGAATTATCTGTATTATATATGAATTCACTTATATTTTCAATCCTTTTGGCCTTTTTTGTTATGTTTATTGTAAAATAAATACTTTTTACTTATCTTGTTTTATTTCTAAACAATTAACAGGAAGATTAAATTCTTCTTTTGAAAAAGGATTTTCATTGATATATAATTTGCTTTTTATGTTTTCTTTAAATAGTTTTTGTAAGTTTTTATCTTTAGTTAATATTACTGCAATACAATCTTTTTGAAGGTTTATTATCTTAACTGCTTCTTCTATATCTTCTTCAAATAATACTTCTGCTTCAAAAAAATTATCGATAGCATATTCGTAAATATTCTTATTTAATTCTTCTAATTCTTCATCTAAACAGTAGATAATGTAATTGTTATATGGTATGTAAATATATTTTCCAAGATACTCTGCCTTCTTTTGCGTTGCACCTATAATAATAGTTTTTATTTTCTTTTCAATAATAGCTTTTTTATCTACAATTTCTATACAATGTATCAATAATTCAGAGAGATGATTTTCTTGTAATATTTTATTTACTGTATTCACAATAAAAGTATTTGTTGATAGCATAAATTCGCCTGTTTCTAATAATAATTGCTTTTTATAAATAATAGCTTGCATACATAAAGCTAATGTAATATATGGATTTCCATAATAGCTTATAACTATTTTTTCTACTTTAGCACTTGTATCTTCTACTATAACAGTATGATTCTTTTTCTCCATTTCTATATATTTATCAATAATTTCGGAAAATATATTTAAATCTATTCTCTTTTTCCATTTTTTTAAATCTATTTGTGTTGCTTGTTCAAGAAAATTTTTATTTTTTGTAAACACTTCTTTTATTTCATTTAATAATTTCATTTTCTTATCTTTCAATGTATTTTCAAATCCAATATCTTCATTTAAAAACTTTTTAAATTCCTTATTCATATTTCTCCTTTCATACTAACCTATATATATATATCTTTTTTTCAAATTATATATATTGTATCACTCCTTAAGAATATTTTCAAACTACATGTTCATTTTATCTTTTAGAATGCCTATTGGCAAATTAAAAATAGCCTTTCTAATAACATAAAATGAAATTTTTAAGCTAGGACTTGCGTATTTTTTTATTTTAGTATAATATAATAAAAGTAAATTAAGTGTATGCAAAAATTTTTAGAAAGGAGTCAAATTATTTATTTAGCGCCTGGACATTTTTTTAAGTGTTGACGAGGTTCAGAGTTATCGAAAGATTCGGCGGATGCTCTGATGGCTTTCACTTATGGTCATAAGTATTGATTAAAAATCAGTAGCAATATTGTAACAAAGGTCAATACATATAAGTTTTATTTGCATACCTTTAATTCCATTATTTTTAAAGTTTTTTAAAAATATTATTCAAATTTATTTAAGTATTCATATATTGACATGAATTGTTTTCTATACAATAAAAATATATGAAATAATTAGAATGGAGGATTTATTTATGTGTGGAATTGTAGGTTACATAGGAAAACAAAAAGCAAGTCCAATTTTAATCAATGGGCTTTTAAGATTAGAATATAGGGGTTATGATTCAGCCGGTATTTCAACAATTGAACCTGACGGATTATCTATTATGAAAGTAAAAGGAAGAGTAAAGAATTTATATAATTTAAAAGGAATTGACGATTTGAATGGTACTATTGGTATTGCACATACTAGATGGGCAACACATGGTAAACCATCTAAAGAAAATGCTCATCCTCACCAAGATAATTCTAAGTCTTTTAGTGTAGTTCATAATGGAATTATTGAAAATTATAATGAATTAAAAAAATTCTTAATGGATAATGGATATAAATTTTATTCTGATACAGATACAGAAATAGTTCCAAATTTAATTCATTACTATTATACAAAAGAAACAAAAGAAACTGGAAAAATGAAATTTTTGAGGGCTGTAAAAAATGCTTGTTCTGATTTAAAAGGAAGTTTTGCTTTAGAAATTATTTCTAAAGACTTTCCTGATAATATGATTGTTGTCAGAAAAGATAGTCCTTTAGTTATTGGAAAAGGAATTGATGAAAATTATATTTCTTCAGATATTCCAGCTATACTATCATTTACTAGAGATTTTTATCTTTTAAATGATTTTGAATATGTATTTTTATCAAGAAATTCTGCAGAATTTTATGATAGAGATTTAAACAAAGTAGATAAAAAAACTCAAAGTATTGAATGGGATGCTGCTAGTAGTGAAAAAAATGGATATGAAGACTTTATGTTAAAAGAAATTCATGAACAACCAACAGCTATCCGTGAAACTATTGGTGCTAAATTTAGTAAAAATTCAAAATGTGAATTTGATGAATTAAAATTTACAAAAGATTATTTATCAAATTTAAATAAAATCTATATTATTGCTTGTGGTACAGCAATGCATGCTGGATTAGCAGGAAAAAATATTATGGAAAAACTTTGTAGAATTCCTACAGAAGTAGATATTGCTTCTGAATTTAGATACAGAGACCCATTAATTGATGATAAAACATTATGTATTTTTATTTCTCAATCTGGGGAAACAGCAGATACTATTGCTGCATTGAAATTATCAAGAGATAAAGGTGCTAAAACAATTGCTATTTCAAATGTAATCGGAAGTTCTATTACAAGAGAAGCTGATTATTCTATATACACTCATGCAGGACCAGAAATTGCTGTTGCTTCTACAAAAGCATATACTTCACAAGTTGTTTTAATGGTCACATTAGCCATTTACTTTGCAGAAATTTTAGAAGAAAATTCTGAAATATTGTATGAATTAAAAAAAGAAATTTTAGATTTACCTGGAAAAATTGAACAATGTTTAAAATTAGAAGATGTTGTAAAACAATTTTCAAAGAGAATCTATCAAGAAAAAGATATTTTCTTTATAGGTAGAGGTATTGATGAAACTACTGCAAAAGAAGGTTCTTTAAAGCTAAAAGAAATTTCATATATTCATTCAGAAAGTTATGCAGCAGGTGAATTAAAACACGGTCCGATTGCTTTAATTGAAAAAGATGTAACAGTTGTAGGTATTATGACAGAACCTACTTTGGTTGAAAAAACAGTTAGTAATCTACAAGAAGTTATCACTCGTGGAGCAAAAACATTAATTATTACTAACCAAAAAATTGATAAATCTATGTTTGATACTGTTTTAGAAATTCCTGAAACAAGTCCATATATTTCACCAATTTTATCAATTATTCCTTTACAATTATTAGCATACTATATTTCAAAAGAAAAAGGATTAGATGTGGATAAACCAAGAAACTTAGCAAAATCTGTTACAGTTGAATAAAATTTGAAAAATATATAATATAGAACAAATCGGAAAGCCTTAAAAATCATTCTAGTTTTATTTTAATCTCTTTGGCTTTCCGTAAATTTGTTCTGCGCCAATTTTACATTAGTAAAATTGTGTGCAATTGCTGGAGCGAAGCGACTTTTATATAATAGGAAAGTATTACTTTCCTATTATATAAAAAAGACAAAATCAAATATTTCGATTTTGTCTTTTTCTATTCTATCCAATTAATAATTTTACAATAATTAAACAAACTGCTCCTGGTAGTCCTAATAGTCCTATTATGATACTATTGATAATATTTAGCCCTATATGAAATCCAAAATTAGCACCTATCAAATTAATAACATATATAACAACTCCGCCAAATATTGAATTAATTATTAGTTTCAAAATCTTTTTTAGTGGGACAATAAAAATTCTTCCAATGATAAATATAAAACAAATACAAGCCAAATATGTAATTATATTTAAATCCATTTTCCCCTCCAATTGCTAAAATATAAATTCTTTTAATCAATATTATGCTAGCAATTGGACAAATATAACTATATTACTTCTTCATCATCAGAAAGTCTATATTTTATATCATTAATCATATCTACTGTAATTCCTTGCATTTTTGCCATTTTGATTAAGTAATTTAGTTTTGCTTGATTAGCTTTCATTTGATAAATATAATAATCTACTAAATCATCTTGTGCATATTCAAAATTTTTATCTGCATTTTTTAATTCTCTTCTAGTATTTATAATATTTTTAATTAATTCAATTTCTTTTTCTCTTTCTTCTATATTTTCTATTTCATTTTCCTGTATAAATTTATCTAACATAAGATTCCTCCTACTCTTTTTTCATAATAGTATATTCAATTATATGTTTTTTATACTTTATTTTGTGAAACAATGGAGACGGTGATGATTTTAGGGACGGAGCAAAAAATCATCATTTGTTTTATAAAAATATATTAAGACTTTATTTATGCAAATGATGATTTTTTGCTCCGTCCCTAAAATCATCACCATCCCCATTGTTTCACATTAACAAAAAAATAGATAAAATTTCGCCAAAAGTCTTGTTTTTTTAGGCATTTTGTAGGATAATATATATGTATGATTTTAAATTTTGAAAGGATATATTAAATGAAGCTAATTGATAAATTTTTAAAGAAATTAAATATTAGTAGAAACACATTTGCAACATATATTTTAACATTATTAACAGTATACTTAGCCGTAGATAGAATTGTTGAAATGCTTTTTATGATATTTACTGGTGTATCCTATTCTTATTGGGGACCAATACAATATACATTAGCATTAGCTTGTCCAATATTTGCTTTTCTTTTTTCAGGGCAATCCGAATTTGCAACATCTAACATGAAAAAAGTAGCTATATTTTATATATATGTAATAGGCTTATACATCATTGCTGTTTCTATGTTTACACAATGGCTAAATCAAGGAGTTTGGTTATTACTATTATCTACACCAGACTATGTAGAATTAATTACTGATTTTTCTGATATTGTAAAACCAGCTATGATTAGTATTTCACTTTATTTACCACTTATTACTATATATCCATTATTTAAATGGTTATATTTTGGAGTTAATGACTCATTAGATCAAATCCGTTCTATTTGGGATTATCGTGGCATTAATTTATCAGACCCAAATAAAGACAGAGGAGATTATACTTGTGAAGTATTTCTATGTACGGATGATGATTACGGCAGAACTGTAATTATACCTGAAGTTTCTAGATACTTATCTTTATTTGTATGTGGTGGGTCTGGAACAGGAAAAACTTCTTTAATATTTGAACCTATGATTGCTAGAGATATTGAGAAAAAGCACTTTTTTAGAGAAGTTTCTAAAGAAATGGGATTTACTGCTTTAAAAACAGGTATTGCACATTTAAAAAGACCATATGATAATGATTATCTAAATGAAAACTTTAAATTAGAAATGCTTATACCAACAAAAGGAAAAGAAGATGTTTATAATGCCTATATGAAAAAAATGATTTTAGGAACATTAAATGGCGAAAATGTGTATAAAAATTTAGGCTTAGAAATCATGTCACCTGATTACGAATTAATTGAACATATGACACAAGTTTGTGATAACTTTGGATTTAAATACAATATGATTGATCCTTCAAATCCTAATTCAATAGGATTAAATCCATTTGTATATGATGAACCTTCAAAAATAGCATTAGCAATTTCTTCTGCCTTGAAAGCTATGTATAGTAATGCACATGAAGAAAATGAAGATGCTTATAGGGAAGACTTTATTATTCAAGCAATCGAAAATCTAGCTATATTATTAAAGGAAATGTATCCTAGAATGAACGAAGGTGCTCTTCCTAATTTAGAAGATATGCTAAAAATGTTTACTAATTTCGAATTAATTGAAAAAATGTGTGAAATATTAGCACATGATGAAGAATTAAAGGAAAAATATTCTATACAACTTGCTTACTTTAAAAAATGTTTTTATAAAGATGGTCCTGCAAAAGAACAGACTGAAAAGGATATCTATGCAGCAGTTACACAACTAGACAATCTTTTAAGATTACCTGGTGTAAAATATATACTATGTAATCGTTTTAACAATATTGATTTTGATAAAGCACTTGCCAATGGAGAAATAACTTTTGTATGTACAAGACGTGGTGACTTAGGTTCATCAACACATCAAGCATTTGGTTTATTCTTCTTAATATCAATGCAAAATGCTGTTTTAAGAAGACCAGGTGGAGAAAACTCAAGAGTACCTAATTTCTTATATGTTGATGAATTTCCTGACTTTATTTGTAAGGCAACAGAAGCTATTTTTACAATGTATAGAAAATATCGCGTAGGAACAATTATATCTGCACAAAACTTAGCACAATTAGAAACACCTAAATCTAGAGAAAATTATAAAAACACCATATTATCTAACTGTTCAAATAAAGTATTTACTGGTAATGCTGTTATAGAAGAATTGAAGTGGTGGGTTGCAGAATTTGGTTCACACAGAGAATGGACATTTAAAGTAGATTTAGATACAAATAGTATGCAATATACAAATAAATTTGGCGATGTCAAATGGGCATATGTAGATTATTTTACACCTGGTAAATTACAAGGACTATTAACTGATAAAAAATGTGCTTATAAAATAAAAGATATTGGTGGACGCTTAATGGTAGGTCCTGGTAGATTTAACTACTTAGATTCAAAATATAAAGAAAAACAAAAAATAAAAACATATGATTTTGGAAAATATTCTGATAGTGTTACAACAGAAACTGAAGATGACACATCTTCAAAAAAGAAATTTGATTTAAAGCATCTAGATTTCAAAGATGAAAGAGATGAAATTAATCCAATTCAAACAGATACAACAGATTCTAGATACCTATTTGACAATGATGATGCAGTTGTTATCAATTTTAAGAAAAATGAAAAAAAATAATAAGAAAAATGTGATTTAAAAGACTTACTAGTAATCTTTTAAAAGATTATTAGTAAGTCTTTTATTAATAAACTTAAATTTAACTAAATTTTCTTTTTTATACTTGTACAAACTTAAAATATAGATTTTTTTAAAGTTTTATTAAATTGTTAAACCTATCAATTCTAATATAATACCAGATACTACTCCAATGACATATAATAAAATTGCAATTTTTATATTTTCTTTTACTCCTTTATTTGTTCTAAATAATACTGCCAAACCAACTCCTGCTCCTACTAATAATCCTGCTATCATTGTTCCAACAGATATAATATTTTCTAAATACATCTGTGTAATAATAACAGATGATGCACAATTTGGAATTAATCCTATTATACCAGATATGATTGGTCCAAGTATTGGTCTATCTAACATAAATCCTGCTATTGTTTCTTCTCCAATAAAATAAATTGCTATATTAATTACAAAAGTTATAATTACTATGAAAATAAAAATATTTACTGTATGTTTTAAAGCTGATTTAAGTATTCCATGCTCACAATGACAATGCTCTTTTTCGCATAAATCTATAATTTTTTCTTCGTCATCTTTTCCTCTATTTTTTAAATGTATAACAAAATCAATTAAAAAACCTGCTATCATACCAATTATTAATTTAATCACTAGGATTTTTAAAATAATATCAATTGCTACACCTTCTGATAAGAAAATTGGTAACATCTCATCTGAAGTAGATAAGTATACTGCTATTAATGTTCCCAAAGTAATAACTCTTGCCGCATATAGATTAGTAGCAGATACTGAAAATCCACATTGAGGAACAATACCTAATAGAGCACCAAAAAAAGGTCCAAACTTTCCTGATTTTTTTATTGTTTCCTTTGTCTTTTCTTTTGTTTTATGTTCTATATATTCCATTAATAGATAAGTAAGAAATAAAAATGGTATTAATCTCACACTATCAATAATTGTATCTTCAATTACCTCTAACATAATACTCTCCTTTTTCTTTAGTATGATAAATAATAACACATATTTGTAAAAATTTCAATAAATATTATTGCATATGTTTCCATTATTTTTCTTTATTATCTAAAAACTTTTTGCTCTATTCAGACAATTCTTATTAATTCTTCCTTAATTTCATCTAACAATATTTCCCAATATGCTTTATCTTTTTTTACAAAGTTAAAACCTTGTTCTATCCATTTCATATTTTCATTATAAAAGGTATTATATTCATCTTCTTTCAATGATAACATATATTTAATCAATATATATGCACTTCCAAGATTGATTTCATTATTTCTTTGATTTTTACTCTTATTTTTAATAACAGTAAAAATATGCTCACTTTGTATATAAATCAAATAATTATATTTTAAAAATTCTATATTTTTATTTAAATCGACACCTGTATCGTCAAGTGAAGTAATAAAAATTATTTGGTCCTTATCAAACGGTTTAATAGCTGTAAGCCCTTTTTGCTCTATGAAATATGTCATTGAAAAATTCAAATGATTATCAGAGCATATTTTTTGAACATTATCTTCATCTAAAGAGAATTTATCATTTACAAAATCACCAGTTACACATTTATTTGCCTGATTAAAAAAATTAAAATTATATTTTTTATAACATTTGCTTGCATAAATCATAAAATCAAAAGTAAACCATGGGTTTTTAAATAAATTAACATGATAAACATTAATTAACTTATTATTAGCTTTTGCTTCATCTATTTTTGAAAATTCAATTAAATTCATTTGATTGATAATTTCATTAATTTTAGCATCTTTTTCCGGATCTAAATAATATGGATTACCTCTTTTAATTTCACTATTACAGTAAGGACATCTCATATAAATTGTTTTTTGAGTATTTGGTACTTGGGACCAATTAAATTCAAATGACTTTCCACAAAAACACTCTATTTTTTGCATCTTTTTATTTTCCGTGGTATTTTCTAAAGTATTAGACATTTCAAATTTAACATTAGCAATATTCAGTTTTCCAATATTTATCATTAGTATTTTAATAACATCTTTTAAAGGCTTATCTGAAATATCTTTAATGTGACTTATAAAGTTAATTAATTCCTCGTTTTTAAAATTGTTGCAAAATTCATTTACATTTTTCTTTATTTCTTCTCTTCTTGATAATAAGAAATCTAAATCATTTAGTGTTAATTCTTTTTTGTTATAAAAATTATTTAGTACTACTGCTTTAAATACTTCGCAAGTTAAAATCTTCCAAAACGGATCATTCTCTAATGTTTTATCATCACTTAAAATTGCTTTTAATATCCTATCAAGATATTTTATTGTTTCTTTTAAATCATCATTTTCATAGTTCATGTAAGCTACTTTTAAATCTCTTTCTATTTCTTCTATTTTATCCATTTTTACATTCTCCTTTCTTTTCCATTTATAAATTCTCTTATTTTTCTTTTGCCCTTATATGTTTTTCCATAAAAATTATACCATTACTTAATTTTTATTTTCAATATTAGATAGAAATTTTTTTAAAAAAGAGAATTCTTTATATAAATTTAAATCTATTTGTGATTTCTAACATTAAATTTTACTTTATTAAGATTTCTATTCAATCATTGAAATAAAGAATTTTAATATGATAAAAGAAGATGATTGTTAAATCATCTTCTTCTATATCTTCCGCAAATGCAACCTGTTCTTCCATTATTCGAAGTATTTGGTACTACATTTATTCTCGTGGCTATTTCATTATTATTGCAAAAATTATTTCCATTATTGTCAACAATTCTAATAACACCATTAATTGTATTTGTATTATATTCACATCCACCTCTATTATCATTATTACTACAACTATCTTCACTATTATTACTACTAATTGTAAGCAAATTATTGGTATTTCCATTTGCAGAATTGCTATTGATTGTAAGTAAGTCACCATTACCATTGCTTTGACAATGACTACTTATTGTTAATAAATCATTATCATTATGATTATTATTGCAACAACTATTGCTGTTATTGTCAAATCTACCAATTAAACAAATGATTAATGTCGTTATATAACTAATTAATGTATAAGCCAAAGTGGCTGCTAAAATATTTAAGCTTCCTATAATAGCAGTAATAATTATTCCTACTGCAAATACAATTCCTGCTACTAATGGTGGGCATTTTAAATTTTTTTGTAAAGCAATTGAAACTATAATAACAGCTAATGGTATTGCAAAAAATATTAGTAAAGTTGTGTTCATATGCTTTCTCCTTTTTTTCTTTTTACTATATTTTATGCATAATCCAATTGCTTTGTTCATATTATATTCTTTATTACTCATATTCTACATTTACTAAATATAACCCTTGTGGAGGTAATGTTTTACCCGCATTTTCTCTTTTTTTAGAATTTATAATTTTCTCAATATCTTCTGGTTCGATTTTTCCTAATCCCACATCTACAAGTGTTCCTGCAATTATTCTTACCATATTATATAAAAATCCATTACCTGTTAATTCTATATAAATTCTTTCATTTTTTGCTTCTATAATTTCTGCTTTATAAATTGTTCTAACACTACTCTTACTACTAGTTCCACTTGCTTTAAAAGCTTTAAAATCATGCTCTCCTTCAAAATATTTTATTGCCTCTTTCATTTTTTGTATATCTAATTTCATTGGTATATGAGTTTCTAAATTTCGATAAATTGCTGTTCCATACTTAGAATTATTAATAATGTATCGATATGTTTTTCTTTTACAATTTAATCTGCTATGAAATCTTTCTTCTACTTCTTCTGCTGATTTTATAACAATTGATTTTTTTAAATTTGTATTTATCGCAATTGGTATCTTTTCAATTGGTATAGTAGAATTCGTTTTAAAATTCGCCACTTGTCCTAATGCATGTACACCTGCATCTGTTCTTCCTGATGCAAATACCTCTACTTCTTCTCCTGTAATTGTTTGAATAGCTTTTTCTATTTCACCTTGAATATTTAATTTTGTTGGTTGTTTTTGCCATCCATTAAAATCTTTTCCATCATATTCAATTATTAATTTTATATTTCTCATAATTTATTTCATTCCTTTACTACAAAAAAGTCGCTAATTGCGACTTTTACTCTTTTTTCCCTTCTTCCTTTGCTTTTTCTTCTTGCTTTTCTTTGTGTAATCTTTGCCTTATTACTTTTAGTTTATCTCTTCTTTCCCTTTTCTCTACTGCAAATCTTTTAGTTACTACATTTGTAATTAATATTTTTCTTAAAGCATCTTCATTAACATCTGCAATAAGTGTTCCATCTTTTGCAATAGAAATTTTTCCAGTTTCTTCTGAAACTATCACAACAATACTATCAGATTCTTTTGAAATCCCAATAGCTGCTCTATGCCTTGTTCCTAATTCTTTTGCTATATCACTATCATCTGCTAATGGTAATACACAGGCTGCTGCTGCTATTTTATTACCAGAAATAATAACTGCTCCGTCATGTAAAGGAGTTTTTGGTTCAAATATGTTTACCAATAATTGTGGTGATACCTCTGCATTTAATGGTATCCCAGTAGAAATAACATCTTTTATTTTAATATCTCTTTCTATTACAATCAATGCCCCTGTTTTGCTTTTTGACAATTCTATTGTTGCAATTACAATTTTATATATATCTTCTTTAGTTTTCGTTGCTAAATCTTTATCAATTCCAAAAAATTTAGTAAATTTATTTGTTCCTAGTTGTTCTAATCCTCTTCTTAATTCTGGTTGGAAAATAACAATAACTGCTATGACTCCTAAATTCATAATACTTGTTAAAATCCAATTTAGTATTTGCAAATTAAGTAATCCACTAAGCCAAGTAATAACAATTAATAATACGATTCCTTTAATTAATTGCCATGCTCTAGAACCTTTTACAACTTTCAAAAAAGAATATATTAAAAATATTACAATAGCCAAATCAATAATTAATGTAATTAATTCAAATGGATTTTCTTGTAATGATTTTATATATCCTAAGATACTATCAGTATAAAAATTTTCCCAATTCATTCCAAAATCAATTATCATATTTTACCTCTTTTATTGTAGAGAACCTACATATATTTTTTCTTATATAAGTACAAATATTTTTCATTTTATAGTTTTACACAAATAGATAATATAAAAGTGTAGAAGCTGTTGCAAGTACCATCAACAAAGCTAAAAATCCTGCCATAACTTTTACAAAAATTTGACCTTTATCATAACTTTTTATTTTTTTTACACTTTCTTTCTTTTCCTTTTTCATATTTATTTGCATTCCTTTCTTATAACTATCTCTCTTAACTTTAGTATCAATAAGTAATTTATCCTAATCCAAGTCTTATTATATCATATTTTCTATAACATATCAATTTTAAATTCCACAAATTTTACTATTTTTTTATGGAAATAATTACCCTTCAGAGTTATGTAATTATTTCTAATATCATTTGGGGTTTATCTATTTCTTTATTTTCTATTTCTATTACATCTAGCAAACTTTTTTTAGCTTGTTCTATTTTTTCTTTTGAATTTGCATATATTGTTGCTAAAACTTCTCCCTCTGATACTTTGTCTGAAACTTTTTTATTAAATACAACCCCTACTGCATTATCGATTTTATCCTCTTTTTTTATTCTTCCTGCTCCTAAATCACAAACAATCTTACCAATTTCTTTTGCATCCATACTTTGTATATATCCTGTTTTATTACTATACAAATTTTCTATATACTCTGCTTTTGGAAATAAAGTTGTATTTTGAATATATGAAATATCTCCTCCTTGATTTTCCACTAATTGTATGAATTTTTGATATCCTTTTCCATTTTTTATATTTTCTAATAATTTTATTTTATTTTCTTCAATATTTTCGCCTTTTCCTGAAAGTTTTACCATATATGCTCCTAATTCTAGTACAACTTCTTCTAAATCTTTTGGCATATTACCTTTCAAGAAATTAACTGCTTCTATAATTTCTAGTGAATTTCCCACAGCATAGCCTAGTGGTTCATCCATATTTGTAATAATACATATTGTTTCTCTATTTGCTAATTTCCCAATTTCAATCATTTCTTTTGCAAGTTCCTCAGCTTTTTCTCTTGATTGCATAAAAGCTCCTGAGCCACAGGTTACATCTAATACAATTTTTTGTGCACCACTAGCTATTTTTTTACTCATAATACTAGATGCTATCAATGGAATACTTTCCACACAAGAAATACTATCTCTCAAACTATATATTTTCTTATCTGCAGGTGCTAAATTCAATGTTTGTGAAATCATGCTAATACCAATATTTTCTACATTTTCTATAAACTCTGAAATATCAATTCCTGTTTTGTATCCTGGTATAGATTCTAATTTATCAACAGTTCCTCCTGTAAATCCTAAACCTCTTCCAGACATTTTAGCAACTGGAATACCTAAAGATGCTACAAGTGGTAATAAAACCAAAGATACTTTATCACCTACACCTCCTGTTGAGTGTTTATCAACAATTATCTCTTTTAATCTTGATAAATCTAAGATTTCTCCTGAATTCGCCATTGCAATTGTTAAATCAGTTGTTTCTTGTTTGGTCATACCATTCAAATATATTGCCATAACTAAGACAGAGGCTTGGTAGTCTGCTATTTCATTTTTTGTATAAGCTTGTACAAAATATTCAATTTCTTCTTTTGACAATTCTTTTTTGTCTCTCTTTTTCTCTATGATTTCTAGAATATTCATTATTCACTATCTCCTTATTATTTATACAAAATTTTTAATAAATGTTTTTCTATGTATAGGACATGGTCCATATTCTTTTAAAGCTTCTATATGCTTAGCAGTTCCATATCCTTTATGATTTACAAATCCATATTGTGGATAAATTTCATCCCATTCACGCATAATTCTGTCTCTTGTTACTTTTGCAATAATAGACGCAGCTGCTATATTGTAGCACTTTGCGTCTCCTTTAATAATAGAGTCATAGGGAATTCCTTTTGTATTAATATGTGTTAGTGCATCTACTAATATCAAATTTGGTTTTATATCCAATTGCTCTACAACTTCTGTTACTCCTTGTTTTGTTGCATTTAAAATATTAATTTCATCTATTATATCTTGACCAACTATCGCAATTCCATAACTTATTGATTCTTCTAAGATAAGGTCATATAATTTTTCTCTCTTTTTTTCTGAAATTTTCTTAGAGTCATTTATTCCTTCTATTATAGAGTCTTTTGGCATAATAACCCCTGCAACAACAACAGGACCAGCTAATGGTCCTCTTCCTGCTTCATCAATTCCACAAATATTTTCAAATCCTTTTTCATATAAATTTGCTTCCATGTTTTTTAAATTTGTTAGTCTTTCAAATTCTTTCTCTTTTATAACTTCCACTCTTCTTTCTTATTTTGATAATTTTATATTTTTTATATGTAGTTTAGTAAAAAAACTCTTGTAAGATAAGATTTTATAATTCTATTTGCTGAAGATCTGTTAAAGAATAAACTTCATTAAATCCTATGGTATTGTATATTTCTACTGTTGTTTCTTCAATATTATATACAATAACATACCATCCTTCTTCATCATTAGATTCTACATCGTGAATTCCCATATTTTCTAAATTTTCTGTTGTTAATTTATATACATTTTCATTATCTATGTCTTCTTGAGAAATACCGATTGCTAACAATTGACTAACAATACTATCACTACTTGTAACTAATGTTCCTTTGTCATCTCCACTTAATTCATTTTGTGCATTTGCTTTCATTTCATCTGTTGCCTCTTCTGGATTTATTCCTAATTCAAAACTTGCATTTTCGACAAATTCTCTTGCTTTTGTTTCTATTAAAAGCATATTTGTTTTTAATCCTTCTAGTTTTGCTTGTCTTATAGATTCTGTTCCTGATTGTATGATAATTCCTGCTAAAATCATTAATAGAATTATCGTTATAATTAGTGCTACTATTGTAATACCTTTTTGATTTTTCATAATATAGTTCTCTCCTTTTTTTATTTTTTTCTATATTTATTCATTTATTTAAAATTACTTTTTTATTGTATAGGAAAAATCGACTTTTATCTTGACCCTATATAAGATTTTTCCTTATACAACAAGGTTAAGCATCCTCTATTCGTGCAATAATTGCAAAGCAATTTTGCACATGTGCGCGTCGAAATCTTTGATTTCGTTAACGCACGCTTTTCTTATTTGATTTTATATATTTTTCATTATTATATCGTTTTATTATACTTTTTTCAATAATGTTTTTAAATTTAGATTTTGTTTTTGGTAAATAAATTGTTACAGTAATCACTTTCAAAATAGCATCTTTTTTTTTTCACATTTTTTTCACAAACCTATTGTATTATATGGTCATAATGAGTTAATATATTATTGTAGGAGGTATTATAATATGGAAAATAACAATCAAGAAAATCAAACCAATCAGACAAACAACTCAAATTTTAGGACTGTTTCAAATCCAGGCAGTTATAAAACTGTTTATGAAATTGATAACAAACCTAAAAAAAGGAAATCAAATTTTAGTAGAAACATCTTAGTACCATTTTTTAGTGGTATTGTTGGATGTGCAGTTGTATTAGGAACATGTTTTGGGGTTCCATCTATTAGAGAACAAATTTTAGGAACTACTACAAACTCTTCTTCATCATCTAGCACCTCATCTAGTACACAAAGTTCTGGATATGTAGATCAAATTTCACTATCAAATTATTCAGATACAGCTGTATATGCAGCAAATAAAATATTACCATCAATTGTTGGTATTGAAATTGAGTATAGTGTAACATCTATGTTTTCAACATTTGGTGTAAGCCAATCTTCTACTGCTACTGCAACAGGTTCAGGTATTATTATTAGTGAAGATGGTTATATTTTAACAAACAACCATGTTGTTTCTTCAAGTGAATCTGATTCTTATTACCAAGTTTCAGAAGCAACACAAATTACAGTTACATTATTTGATGATGAAACAGAATATGAAGCAACAATAGTTGGTACTGATGAAGAAACAGATTTAGCCGTTATCAAAATTGATGCAACTGGTTTAACCGCTGCTGAATTTGCTGACTCTGATTCTATCAAAGTAGGAGAATTTGCTATGGCTGTTGGTAATCCATTAGGTTTACAAAGTACAGTTACTTGTGGAGTTATTAGTGCTGTAAACAGAGAAGTTACTGATTCTGATGGTCAAACATATACATTAATTCAAACAGATGCAGCTATCAATGCTGGTAATAGTGGTGGTGCTTTAGTAAACTCTGAAGGTCAAGTAATTGGTGTTAATACATTAAAATTAACTGGTGAAGATGTTGAAGGTATGGGATTTGCAATTCCAATTAACTCAACAATTGATATTACATCTCAATTAATTGAATATAATAGAGTTAGAAGACCATATATTGGAATTACTGGTATGGATTTAGATGCAGAAACAGCAAGTGCTAATAACTTAGTAGAAGGTGTCTATGTTAGAGATGTAGAAACATTTTCTGCTGCTGAAAAAGCTGGAATAAAAATCGGTGATGTAATTGTCGCTGCTGATGGAACATCAATAACTACAATGGATGAATTAAATGAAATTAAGAATTCACATAGTATTGGTGATGAAATGACCATTACAGTAAATAGAGATGGAGAAGAAATTGATTTAACCGTTACATTAGGTGAACAGCCTTAATAAAAGAATTACTTTTTATTCACTTCGAGTTCACAAAATGGACAAAAAAGCAAAGTATAATACAACCATAATCAGTAAAACATTACTGATTGAAATTAAAAAACATCCCCTTTTATTTTCAAAAAGAGAAGCTTCGATAGCTTCTCTCTTTTTTTATTTTATATGAACCCCTATGAAATTTGGTGGTTTCACAATTCAAAGTAAAAATAAATATTTTATTTTCAAAAGAAAATTGACTTTTATCTCTTAACCATATATAAGATTCTTTTGTATACAACAAGGTTAAACTTCTTATATTCTTGTAATGAATCAACTATACAATTACCAAATCCATTTCACTTGTTATATTTTCATTTCCATATGCATATATAATATAAATATTTCCATCTTTCACAAAAAATTCTTGTGAATTTTCAATAAGGTACATATCATCTTCTGAGTTTCTTTCAAAAATGCTATATCCTAAACTTTTTAAGTCTTCTACCCTTTGTTGCTCATAAGAAATTTCTTCATTTATTTTATCTTGTACATCATCAGCATTTAACTCTTTTATACTTATCATCTCTTCTAAAGTTACTTCTTTATCATTTTTTAAATCATAATTAAATGTTTGAATAATTAATCTTTGTGCATTAGATCCCTCTTTTAGACTTGCTTTAATTATCAAAGATAAAATATCATTTTCTATTGTTGCTTCATATTCAAGGCTATAAATAATATTTTCATTTTGACTTTGTAGTGTATTTTCTGCTTTTTCTTCATATGTTTGTTTAATTTCTTCATTATATGCTGAAATAATTTCGCTATCAATATTAATATATGGTATGTTTAAATCTAAATCATAACTCCCTTTTTTGTTCTCAGTCAGTGTATAATATGTGTATACTAAATCTTGTTCTTCATCTATTTTATTTACTGTCAAATCTGTACTGTAGTTTTCTAATTGATTTTGAAATATGTCATCAAAATTAGATATTAATGATTGATATTCAATCTCTTCTTGTGATAAACTTGACCCTCCAGTAGTTATTAATACATCTAGTTCATCACTACCAAAATAATAAGCTAATGCTACAATAATAATAGCTATAATGCAAGCTATTATTGATACTGTATAAATAACTATTGCTTTTGTATTTAGTTTTTCCTTCTTTGGTAAAATTACATTCATTTGAATACCTCTTATCACTACAATCTTATTTTATTATAACATCCATATATGAATATTTCAAGAACAATATTTGACTTTATAAATATCACACATAAAGTCAATTTTTAGATAAACTTCCACTTTATGGCACAGAAAAAAATCAGTAAATTTATTGACTATTCACCAAATTTAGAGTATGATATATATTGTATATTTATATAGAAATGAGGAGTTAAAAGTATGTTATGTTCAGAATGTAATAAAAACCCAGCTATACTTTTTTATAAAAAAATAGAAAATGGAAAAGAATCTTTAGAAGGATATTGTTATAACTGTGCAAAAGCAAAGGGCATTAATCCTAATGAAGTTTTATATAAACAAAATGAAATTTTATCTAAGGACTCTGTAAATTTAAGCGATATGACGAAACAATTTGAAACTATTTTTAAAGATTTAGCTGAAAACATTAATTTAGAAGATATTGAAAATATTGACGGTGCCATCACATTTGAAAATGCTAATGATGATAGTTCAGATGGAACTGGAAAAGTTACTGGCGCTGCTATTCCTTTAGAATCATTATTTTCTAATATGTTTGGAAAAAATTTAAATAATAATAGTAATAATAATGAGCAAGAATTAAACAATGGTAGAAAAAAAGTAAAAGTAGAAAAAAAGAAAAACACAAAGCAAAATAAGAAAAAGAAATTTTTAGATACTTATGGTACAAATTTAACATTAAAAGCAAAAAATAATCAATTAGATATTGTTGTTGGTAGAGACAACGAAATTCAAAGAATTATACAAATTTTAAATAGGCGTACTAAAAATAACCCTTGCTTAATTGGTGAACCTGGTGTTGGTAAAACTGCAATTGCACAAGGATTAGCAATTAGAATTGCAAACCAAAATGTACCTGCTAAATTATTAAATAAAGAAGTCTATCTTTTAGATATGACTGCTGTTATAGCAGGAACACAATTTAGAGGACAATTTGAATCAAGAATGAAAGGCATTATTGATGAATGTAAAGAATATGGAAACATTATCTTGGTTATTGACGAAATCCATAATATTATTGGTGCAGGAGATGGCGAACACTCTATGAATGCCGCTAATATCCTAAAACCAGCACTTTCTAATGGAGAAATCCAATTAATTGGTACAACTACTTTAAAAGAATATAGAAAATATATTGAAAAAGATTCTGCACTAGAAAGAAGATTCCAACAAGTTCTAGTAGAAGAACCAAATATTGATGATTCTATTGGTATTTTGGAAGGTATCAAAAAATATTATGAAGAATATCATAAAGTTAAAATATCTTTAGATGTTATCAGGCAAGCAGTTATAATGTCTGAAAAATATATTCATGATAGATTTTTACCAGATAAAGCTATTGATATTCTTGATGAAGCTTGTTCAAGAATCAATCTAGAAAATAAAGAATTATTTACTTTAGAAAAATTAAAACAAGAATTAGAACAAGTACAATCTGAGAAAGAAGAAGTTATTGCTGCTGACTCAACAGAAGATTATCAAAAAGCTGCTGACTTAAAAACTCGTGAATGTCAATTAATAGAACAAATTGACCAATTAAATAAAACAATGAAACCTAGACAATTGACTGTACAAGATATTGCAAGTGTTATAGAAAGCTGGACAAAAATACCTGTACAAAAAATTACAGAAGCAGAAACACAAAAATTATTAAATTTGGAAGCTAATCTACATAAACGAATTATTGGACAAGATGAAGCAGTAAGTGCTGTATCTAGAGCTATTCGTAGGAATAGAGCTGGACTAAAATCAACAAAAAGACCACCTTCATTTATTTTTGTAGGTCCTACTGGTGTTGGTAAAACAGAACTTGCTAAAAGTTTAGCATATGAGATGTTTGGTTCTGAGGACTCTATCATTAGAATCGATATGTCAGAATATATGGAAAGTCACTCTACATCTAAATTGATTGGTGCTCCTCCAGGATATGTTGGTTATGATGATGCAGGACAATTAACAGACAAAGTAAAAAGAAAACCATATTCTATTATCCTACTTGATGAAATTGAAAAAGCTCACCCAGATGTTTTTAATATTTTACTACAAGTTTTAGATGATGGAATTTTAACAGATAGTCAAGGTAATTCTGTTAGTTTTTCAAATACAATAATTATTATGACATCAAATGCAGGTTCAAACTTGAATAATAATTCTATTGGATTTGGAAACTCTATAATGAACAAAAATAAAGTTTTAGATAGTTTAAGAGAAGTTTTTAGACCTGAATTTTTAAACAGAGTAGATGAAATTGTAACTTTTGATCCTTTAACAAATGAACAATTACTACAAATTGTTGATTTAATGTTAAATGATACTATAAAATCTCTATCTGATAAAGATATAAAAATGAATATGACAGAAAATGCTAAAAATTATATCTTGGAAAAAGGAACAGATATTAAATTTGGTGCTAGACCTTTAAGAAGAGCTATACAAAGATATGTAGAAGACGAATTATCTGAAATGATTTTACGCCAACAATTATTAGATGGTCAAACTGTTAATATTGATTTTATAGATGGGAACTTAAAATTTCAAGTAAATTAAAAGAAAATTATAATGTCTTAATTAGGAAAGGAATGTAATTTTTATGCTAAAACATGTACCAAATACTCTAACAATTATTCGATTTTTATTAATACCAATTATTGTAATAAGTATTTTTAGTGGAAACTATATTGTTGCTTTTATATTTTTTACAATATCTGGTATAACAGATATTGCTGATGGATTTATTGCAAGAAAGTTTAATTTAATTTCTAATTTTGGAAAGTTAATGGATCCACTAGCAGATAAATTAACTCAAATCTGTACAATTGCATCTTTAACATTAAATAATATTATTCCTATTTGGATATTGTCTATTGTATTACTAAAAGAGTTGATTATGATTGCAGGTGCCTCTTTCCTTTATGGTAAAGATGTTGTGGTATATAGTAAGTGGTATGGAAAATTAGCAACAGTTCTTTTCTATGTTGCCATTGTATTTTCATTATTGATAAATCAGTTTAAATTAGATACATTTCTATCTAATTTAGATTTATGCTTATTCTATTTAGCTTTACTTGCTACTCTATTTTCTTTACTTATGTATGTTAAAGATGTATATCAAAAAGGCTTTATTGATAAGCAAGATTTGAATAAAGAAGTTACTATTGATAAAAAAGAAAAAAAGAAAAAATAATGTCCAATTTGGTGTTGTATTGGGGATGTCGCATTGGGGACGTTTCTTTTTGAGACATTTTGGGGATGGAGCAAGTGATGATTTTTTGCTCCATCCCCAAAATGTCTCAAAAAGAAACGTCCCCAATGCGACAAAAATGTCTCAAAGAGAAACGTCCCCAATGCGACAAAATTGAAAAAATTTCTCACTCATAATCTTCGATTAACTGATTTAGTTCTATTCTTCCATTTGCCTCAATACCGTTTTGCAATTCAATTTTATCCGTCTCTGTTAAAAATTCTGTGGCAATATCAGTTTCTTCTATTAATTCTTCTACATCACCAGTCCTTAAATATATAGCAATTTTTCCATCTTTTTCTCTCAACACATAATGTTCTCCACATTCACTATCAAATTCTCTATACAAAATAATTTGATTTCTTGAAAATTGCTCTATTGTCCATCCTTGATATTGCTCTTGTAAGTCTTCTTCTGTTTTATTGACTAACTCACTTGGTATACTAGAATATTGTTCAATAGTATGTCCACATTCATTATAATATCTTCTAAATATAATAGAACAATTTGGCGAAATAGTTTCTTCATTGGAGCTTGTTTCTTCTATCAATGTATTTGTTTCTATTATTTCATTTTCATCTGTACTTTCGTTATTTACTTCCTCTTGACTTTGTTCAACATTTTCTGTTTCTGCTTTTTCTCCTAGATAACTCTTTATTAAAATAATTCCTATAAGTATTCCTAAAATAAATAATACAATAATAGCTGAAATGATTATACTTTTTTTCATTTTATAAGCATTCCTTTCATATCCTTTTATAGTATTATTTACCTTTTTTTATAATTTATACATTTTTGTACTTTATTAAGAATTTTTAAATTTGTGGAAGATTATCAACATATTTTTAACTCTTCATTATCTTGAATATAATCCTTCATCGTTTTTTCAATATATGAACTATATGCTGTCATATCAAAATATCCTGTTCCTGTTAATCCAAACAATATTGTTTATTTTAAGATGTCTTTAGCTCATTTAATCTTTTTTTATTCTTCTGTTTCTAAACATTCAGATATAATACTTTCCAACTGTGTAGTATCTATTACAGAACGAATGCAAGCATCTAGCATTTCTGCTGGATTCATATGCTTTAAATTTAGTACATATCCATTTTTATATGCTAATTGTCTTATAAATTCTCTAATTGTTCTACCATTACCTTCTCTAAAAGGATGTAATACATTTAATTCTGCCATATAATAGCATAATCTTTTTACAAAAGTCTCCCTATCTAAGTTTTGCAAATAGTTTTCGTCTTTTAACTTTTCTAATAATTTCTTTAATTCGGTTTCTATATATTCCCATTCAGCAAAACTAAAATTTCCTTTTGCAATGTTTTCATTTCTAAAAAGTCCTGCAAATGGATATATATCTTCAAAAAGAAATTTGTGAATTCCAACAAAATGTTCAATGTCAAAATTTCCTATCTGACTATTTTGTCTTAATTCATATAATTTTGCTAAAACTATTTTTCTTTCAATTTCTTCTAATTTTTTATTATCATGTATATCAAACTTATTAACTAATACATCACTATCTTTATAGCAATATATTGAATTTCTGGCTTCATATAGATCACTCATAAGACATTCTCCTTACATGGTTGTTTTTTTTATTATATCAATCATCTCAGGCATTGTGATTTCTTTATCAAAATATCTTCGCAATAATGCGACATCTTCTTCTGTAACATGCATATCTTCTATTGCTAAATCTTGCCTTAAATTTTCTATGTCAAATTTAAATTTTTCTTCTCTATTCATGTTTCCTCCTTAGATCTCTTTTTTTACACACATATATATTATACCATAAAAAGCAGTAAATTACTACCGAAATTTACCGTTTTTTGCTGATTTAATGCTGAAAGTCTCATTTTAATCTATTTAATTTTCAATCCTAATAATTTTGATAATTCCAATGCTTGAAATTCATTCACAACAGCACCATTTAAGTCTGAAATATTTACAGTAATTCCATTTAATTCACATGTAGAAAAATCAATCCCTTTTAATTTTGTTCTAACTAATTCAGATTTATTTAAATCACATTTTGAAAACACAATATTTTTCCATGTAACTTCATTTATACTTGTACTTTGCAAATTTGTATTTTGTATTTTTACATCTTTAAAGTTTGCTTCTGAAAAATTCACATATGCAAAATTAGATTCTCTTATATATGTATTAAAAATATCTGCTTCTATACAGTCACAACCTGTTAATTTGCAATTAATAAACTCTACTCGATTAAATCCTGCTTTATTGAAATTTGAATTTGAAAAGTCACAATTTTTGAATATAACATCTGAAAAATAGGCATTTTCAAAATCAGATTGTGTATATTTGCAAGATTCAAATAAGCAGTTTTTAAATTCATACTCTTTCGCTTCTATTTTTTCATTTTCTGCATCTTTAAACTGCTTTTCTCGTATCTCATATTTTTCAAAATTTTCTACGATTTCTTTTTTTAAATCTGCTACTTCTTCTATATGAAATATTTTTGGTTTTTGTATTTCCATGCTCTTCTCCTATTATTTATCTTTGTTATAATTTAATATATCTATCTTTTACTCTAAATTCCATAACCCTATTAGTAAAATCAAAATAAATTTTGTACTAAATATCCTTTTTCAGGCAAATTTATCATAATAAATGTAAATATTATTGTCTTTTCATTGCATAAAAAAATAATTTTTTTATTTCTTTGGCTTGTAAACCTAAAAAATTTCTTATTGCTTCCTATACAATAAAAATTACATATGTTTCTATATGTAATTTTATATTTCTATTGAATTTCTTGAATAAATTCCTCTATTGAAGCAATTTTTTTAATTTCACTACAACCTTTCATTTTATTAAATAAATAATTTATATACAAATTTACAATATTTAATAATTCTTGCTTCTCTAAATCCTTTAACTCTTTTTTTAATATTTTCTTTTTACTAAATTTATGCAGTTCTTTTTTCATTAATGATGTTTCTTCTTTCAGAATATCTAATTTTAAAACAGATAATTCTTTTACAGAATAATAATCTCCATTATTAATGCATGCTATTATTTTTTTTAAAAAATCAATATATTCTTCATTCTTTATCATTTTTTAATTTTCTCCATTTATTTGTTCTGTGTATCACTTTTAGTTATACATTGCTTTTGGCTCAATATTATCATTAGTTATCTAATTTTTCAAGTTTTTTTGATTTTTTTAGAATATTTTTATTCTATTTTCCTTATATTATTAATGTGTTTTATGTTGTTTCTTAGCTTGTTATACTTATAATGATACTTTTAAAATATGGAGGAAAAAAATGAATTCTATTTCAAAAAGTGATATTGATAAAACATTTGGAAAAATATTAAAGGATTTTAGAGTAAAAAATGGCTATACCCAGGAAGTTATGGCAGAAAAACTTGGGATTTCTTTAAAATATATATCTAGAATTGAAAATGGATATAGTGGAATTAAAACTAAGACTTTAATAAATTATATGAATATTTTAGGTATTACTCCTAATACAATATTTAAAAATCTTATAACTAATCCAGAAATAAAAAAGCAAACTGAGATATCTGAAAAATTAAATCAACTTTCAAATGAAAAACTTACTTTTGTAGATAATATGATTGATTTACTAATAAATATTAAATAGATTTTAATTTTTAAAATTTTGCAAAAACAGCTCATAATTTTTATATTACGAGCTGTTTATTTTTTGATGTTTATGCATTCCAAAATGCTTTATATGTTTTATATGCAGAATATACATCATATTTACTTGTAACCTCATAAGGTGCATGCATTGATAATACAGGAACACCACAATCTATTACATCTGCCCCTTTATTGGCAATAATATATGCAATTGTTCCTCCACCACCAATGTCAACTTTTCCAAGTTCTGCAATTTGATAATGGATATAATGATTCTCTAAGATATTTTTTACCCATGCTACATATTCTGCATTAGCATCTGAAGCTCCAGATTTTCCTCTTGCACCTGTATATTTATTTAGGCTAATTCCCTTTCCTAAAAACCCTGCATTTATAGTATCTGATACAGAAGCGTAAATTGGGTCAAATCCTGCATCTACATCTGAAGATAACATTTTTGAGAAGCAAAATACTTTATCTAAAAGGTTTGGTTTGTTAACACCCAATTTATTTAAGATTTCTGAAATAAAGAAATCAAACATATGTGATTCCATTCCTGTATTTCCCATACTTCCAATTTCTTCTTTATCAGATAAAATACATATAGCTGTATTTTTTACATTTTCTAATTCCATCATGGCAACAAGTGATGTATAAGCACATACTTTATCATCTTGCCCATATGCAGCTACCATGCTTTCGTCAAATCCTAAACTTCTAGCCTTAAATGCTGGTACTATTTCAATTTCTGAACTTGTTAAATCAGATTCTGTTATTCCATATTTTTTATTAAGTATATTTAAAATATTTAATTTTACTTGGTCTTTTCCTTTTTCTCCATAAGGTACATTACCAATTAATAAATTTAGGTCTTCTCCATTAATTCCATTTTTTAATTTTTTCTCCATTTGGTCTTGCGCTAAATGTGGTAATAAGTCTGTGATTGTAAAAATAGGATCAGCCTCGTCTTCTCCAATACATATATCTATTGATTCTCCATTTGTTTTTACAATAGTTCCGTGAATGCTAAGTGGAATTGTTGTCCATTGATATTTTTTGATACCACCATAATAATGAGTTTTAAAATATGCCATTTGAGTATCTTCATATAAAGGATTTGGTTTTAAATCTAATCTTGGTGAATCTACATGTGAACCAATAATATGTAATCCATTTTCAATGCTTTCTGTTCCTATAACTGCTAAATACATACTTTTATTTCTGTTTACAAAATAAACTTTGTCACCTGGCTTTAAAGTTTCAAACTCCATTATATCTTTGTATCCATTTTCATTTGCAAGTTTTCTTGCTTCTTTAACAAATTCTCTTTCTGTTTTTGCATGATTTAAGAAATTCATATAGCCTTCAGAAAAATCAAATATTTTTTGCTTTTCTTCTTCACTTGTTGATATCCATCCATTTTCTTTTTTATCAAAAAGTTTTTCTTGTAGCTCTTCACTCATATTTTTATCATTCCTTTCTTTTTCTAGAAATAAATTTAGCTTAAATACTTTTATTTTTTAGCTAACTTTTCCTATGTATTTTTTCAATTCACAGTATACCATTATATTTTTTATTTTTCCACTATTTCTTTAATTTATTCTAAAAAATTGTTTGTAATTCTCAATTAATATGATAGCAAATTGTGAGAAGATATTATTTAAAATTGAATAAATGACGACTGTAATTGGAAATGTTTTAAAATTTGTAACATATTTTATAGAAATTTGTTGTTTTTTGTAATTTTTTATTGACTTGTTTTCTTTTATTTGCTACAATACCAGTAATAAATCATATATTTATATATCGATTTATTAATTATTTTTTGTTTATGAACTAGATTTCTCCTATAACAGTAATCTAGTTCTTTTTATGCCTTTTTGTCTCATTGGGGACGTTTCTTTTTGAGACATTTTTATGTAACATATCATCATAGAAAATGTCCTCAAAGTTCAGTATTTAGTCTGGATAATACAGAATCCTTTGATATTTCTTATCCTCCCACTTAACACGATTAATAAAAAAAATTTCAGAGATGATAATTACCACTAAAGTTGTTATCCTTAAGATAGTAAAAATTTTTAAATGCTCTTTTTTTTATTTGTGCCACATTTTATTGTAATATTTGCATGACAATTGATATAAAGCTCAATAATATACAAACATATCTCCATCCCAATAGAATAGTTAATTTAAAATAAGTAATCATCTCTCTAAATATGTCATAAATACATTGAATCACTATAAGATATTTCAATAATTAACAAAAATTTTCGTTTTCGATACAATAATTTATATCGCATAGAGCTCTGCTTTATATACAACATGAGCCTTATGCGATATTTTCATTTAAATTATTCTTTTACTGATTTCTTTTCTTCTAATTTATAAATAATAAATGATAAAATAACTCCTAATGTAGCTGTAATTAATTGTGTTGTACTCATAGCTGTTTGCAAGCTTGAAACTAATTTTTCTGGAAAAACACTAAAAGTATTTAAAATTCCAAAAAATGCAAATATAATTGCTACTTTTACAACAACACCAACTACACCAGCTAAAAAATAATGTTTATTTTTCCCTAGCATAATAAATTTGTAAGCATATACTAATGCAAAATTGCCTACCCATATTGCAGGTATCATGTATACCATATATGTAGAAGCTGTTCCAAATACATATCCACTTAATATTGTAGAAATACTTGGCATTGTAACAACTCCAATAATTTTAGTCCATCCCTTTAAATTTATAGCTGTTGTAACTAAAGCCATATTAACAATTGTTCCGATAATTAATTGTGAGTTACTTGCTATTACGCTTGTTGAACCAAATAAACTTGTGATAAGTTGTCCTAAAAATGTTGGAACTAATAAAGCTATTAAAAATATAATAATTGTTTGTGCTAAATCAACATTTTTTGAAAAATCGGTTATTCTTTTATTAATAACACTTTCATTTTCCATTTTAAATTCCTCCTTTTTATAGAAATAGAGCTTTAAAGTAAGAATATATCTTTATTATACATTTGAATAAATAACCTTGCTTGTAATCCCTGAAAGTTTTCCTATTTTTCCAGATAAAGTATTTATCTCATCTTGTGGAGCATCTACTATAATATTAATAATATTGATGGATTTTTTTGGATATGGCATTCCCATTCTTCCAATAATCCATTTTGAATAATCATGTAAAATGGAATTTAGCTTATTTACATCGTCCTTTTTTTCTAATATTATTCCTATTATGGCAACTCTAGTGTCCATGATTTCCTCCTAAATTGTTTTTTGCTTCTACTTCAATAACATTTTAGTGTCAGAATTTTTTTAATACTTTGCT
Organism: uncultured Clostridium sp.; assembly: GCA_964449925.1. GTDB lineage: Bacteria > Bacillota > Clostridia > TANB77 > CAG-508 > CAG-269. The sequence continues at coordinate 9,352 of CAYVCM010000004.1, read as the reverse complement.
ATAAAGATATTCTTATTAGCTCAGTTGTCGTTATTATATCATATTTTTTTGTATTTTCAATATTTCATATATCTTTCTAAATCTTTTAATTTATTTTTTCTCCCACCACCTTTCTTGCTATTTTTTATACTATAATTATTTTTTTCAATAGTTGGTAAATTTTAAATTTCGTTGTAAAAAGCAAAGATATATGATAAGATAATAAAAAATATATTAAGGAAAAAATATATGGAAAAACAAGAATTAAAAAATAAAATAAAAGAATTTTGTGAAAATAAACATTTTGAAAATCCTTTTATACAAGAATGTATAACTGAATTTATAGAAGGACATTGATAATATATCTGTCGACATACCTAAAGCAGAGGATAAGTCATCCTTTGTTCAAAGAATTGCTAGATTTTTTGAACAACATAAATCATTAATGAATATTTCAATTATAAAAAAGTTTGTTAGAAAACAATTAGATGTTTTACCTTCAGCAAAAAATCAAAAAGAAGATAATGTATCTACTTTAAATAGCAAAAGAAATGATTTTGTTAGTGAAATATCAAATAATGGAGAACTTAGAAAACTACAACCTTTACAAACTATTAATAAAGAAGACACAAATTTAGGAAAAATACCTAAACAAATTGATGAAGAAAATGAAAGATAAAAAAATTATAGTTTTAGGATGATTTTTTGCAAAAAAAAAAAATCATTTTATTGATTGATTTTCATATCTATCTGCTCCATAAAAAAGTTCGAACAGAAATATCTTTGGAGCAGGTAGTGGGAATCGAACCCACGTCATCAGCTTGGAAGGCTGAGGTTCTACCATTGAACTACACCTGCATTGTCCTGACATTTATAAATTATAATAGCTATTTTTAATTTTGTCAATACTTTTTTGAAATTATTTTCAAAATTTTTGTTGTTCATTCAAAATTCTATTGAAACAAAAACCTAATATACATTTTTCTATTAAGCTACACCTTTTATTTTATTTTTTCTTTAATAAAATATTTAGTTTTCTCACCTAGCATATTTAGTGCTAATATGTCTATATATAAACTGCTCCCTTTATAATACTTAATAAAGTCTAATAGTAAATAATTTACTACTAGACTTTTATACCTTCCTTTTGTTTTTGACATATTATTACATTATCTTTTCTTAATTCTCTAACATCTTCAATTGGAACTTTATATTTTTTTAATAATCCTGTATAGATTTCTTTTAAATTTGGTATATCTTTAAAATCTTCTGGCTTCACTATTTTAGGCAAATTAGTTTTTACCCCTGCATCTTCTAATACATATTTTACAAATTCGGCACAATAAAAAGCATCGTCTTTTCCTACTTTCTTATGCATTCCAGCTGCTATTAAACCTAATATATTAAATTTATATTTGTTTTTTTCTATCTCCATTTTATCAATTGAATTTTTAATATTCGAATATTGTTCATTTGTTAAATCTAAAGAAAAAATTTTAGTTTTTGTTTTGTAAAATCTTTTAAATGTTCCTTTATTTATATGTTCATGTACAAAACCACCAATAAAAGGATTATATGGATTTAATCTCCCAAAACTGTACATTTCTTCTAATTCTATGTCAAGTGCAATAGAAACATGAGAAAATTCATCTCCTGTAAATCTTTTTATGAGTTTTGATAAAATAGTTCTAGTATGTGTTAGTACAATATATATTTTCATTTTTAATTATTACCTACTTCTTATTTATATTCTAATAAAATTTTACATCTATTTGAGTATAATGTAAATATATTATAAAAAAATTAATATTATCTTAAAAATTATAATAAAATAATATTAAAAATGTTTAAACATTTTATCTATTTAAATATTTTTATATTTACTCGTTTCAATCTCTTTTTTTTATTACTGTTAAAAAGTATATTCCATATTCAATTGCTAATATAAAAAGATAAAAAATTAACCACACAGCAAAACTAACCAATTTCACTTCTAATGTGTTTTCTGCTCCAGTTCCATCAACTTCTCTGAAAAATAGAACTAAACTAACACATAAGAATACTATAAACTGAATTATTTGAAATATTCGCCATTTATTGATTTTCATCACACCTCTCCCAGCCTTTCTCTTTAATCCTATTCTATATCGTATATTACACAATATATCATTTACTTAAATTAATTACCATTACTAGACATAAAATATGTAACAATAGGTATTTTATCATCAATAGTATTTTTATCTATTTTGATTTTTATAATGTCTAGAGTTTCATTTTCTAATTCTTCTATTTTATTAGCTTCTTTACATTCTAATACTGTATCTGAGTTAAGCTCTACTTTAATTTCAAATGTTCCTCCATCTGTATTATAATTGTCTAATAAATCGCTAAAAGATATAGTTAATATCGCTTTATTTGTATTTATTATTTCTATATCTAAGCCTACTGGTGAAACTGTTAAATAAATAGGATTTTCTAATGCCATATTTTCCAATAATTCTTTTTTTAATTCTTCTCCTTTTATATTTGTTAATATTCCTATTACATTTGATTCTTTATAAGTATATGTGTCTATATAGTAGTCAACTTTTATATCATCAATATTTATTTCTTCATTTGTCCTTATATTTATAAATTTAAAATCATCATTTATATCTATTGAGTACTTTTCATTATTTAATAAATTTTCAAAAACTATATTGACAGAATTTATATTAGTTATTACGCCTCTATAATAATGTGAATCTTCTTCTATGGTATTAGTAATATCTTTAATAGAGTTTTCTTCCATTTTTTCTGAAGTTTCCTCACTTAAATATTGCTCATTTACATAAATACTTTCAATGAATTTACTGCAAATTATTCCTATAATTATAATAATGAATATCAATATAATTAATATTGCTAATTTCTTTTTAATAATACCACTCCTCTTTTTTGAGTTTCTCAATAGATTCGCTTTATTTTTTTACATTTAAATGTTATTAATAATTAATTTTTGTTTATTATATTTATGATATTTTGCCCATGAATTTTTGTTTTAATATCTGATAAAATTTTTGAATTTTTAAGTTCTAGAATGTCTTTAGGTCTAAGTTTTAATAGTTTTTCTAACTCTTCATTGTTAAAGATATAATATGCTGGTATATTTTTCTCTTTTGAAGTTTCTTTTCTAAATTCTATCAATCTTTTCCTTAAATCTTCCATATTAGTATCTTTATGAGTATCAACAGATTCATTTGTTAACATAGACTTTTTTAAATATTGTCTTATTTCTTCTTCATAATTTCTTTCTGTTTCTACATTATAATTTTCCATAAAGCTAAAAGCATTTTCTCTCATTTCCTTTTCTTTTGATAACATATCTTTGTCTTTATTTTTTATATCATCTTGTAAATATTTTATTAGATTATCTGAACGAACTATTTTATCTCTTATTTCTTTAGGTGCTGATTTCACATTTAAAATATTTTTTGGATTTGCCATTACAACTATATATCTACACCAATTATCAAAATTTTTCATTTGTATTTTATTTATTAAGTTCGTATTTCTGCTATTCCAAATTTTTTTGAAGACTTCAATATGTCTTTCTGCTTGCCTTATTGGAGAATAAATTCCTTCTTTAATTTTTCTTCCATTATACATATATTCTCTAATAAATTCGCCTCTACTATTAATAGTTATATTTCCTATTAAATTTTTACATTCTATAAAGTATATATAAGCTGGAGTAATAACAATATAATCTATTTGAGCAGTTAAATCTTCATATTTCATATTAATGTCATGTAATACATACATTCCGATATTTGAGTTTTTTAATTCAAATTCAATTTCCTTTTCGCCTTTTAATCCTAATTCACATAATTTTAATTTTCGTCCGAATTTTTTCGTTTGTCGGAAATTCAGCTTTTATTTTTTTTAAGACTTCAATTTGATATTCTAGTTCACTATCTTTTTTATAGAAAATTGTTTTGTCAAATTTTTTTAAAAAATTCATATGATTCTTTCTCCTATTATTTAATAGTCATTATTATTTTATATGATTTTTAAAAAAGTATCAACCAATTTTTTTATTAAATACTGGTCGAAAAATCATCAGAATAATTAAAATGAATATGTACATCTATCATTTATATTATTTTCCTTGTTGAGCTTTTTTAATGATTTCTTTTCTAAGCCATAAATCTCCTAAATCCATTAAGTTGTTGTTAAAAGTTTTTTGAAATATCTTTTCAAATTTTCTTTGCGTTTCAATATTATTTGATAAAATATAACTTCTATTATCTTCTAATGAAATTAGATTTAAAGCATTGTCTCTATCTAAAAAATTTAGTACCTTATAAATTAAATCTTTTTGTTTGACAATATTGTCTTTGTTGTAAACCATAAGTTGAGCAAAAACATTTGGTAATCCATCATGTTTTTCAAATTTGCTATCATCTAAAAGTGAAAGTTTTAAATTATCTTCAATAGTTTTTTGGCATTCTAAAAAATATTCTTTTTTAAATGAATCTGTTATTTTATATAAATTTACAATTTTATTATATGCTGTTATATCTCTATTGCTTGTAATTTTAGCTTTTAAATTTAAAGTATTATCTAGTATCGCCGCAACTAAAAGATATGCAATATCTTGTGTGATTTTTTCGCATAAATTGTATTTTTCATATAATTCAAAAATTATTGTACATACTGAACCAATAAATTCTATTTGAGATTTTTTACCAAGTCTTTTTTTCCAATAATCTTCAAATCCTGTATGATGGTCAATTATGCCAATGATATTATCTTCTTTTACTATTCTATCGAAGTATTTTTTATCTGAAATGTCTATGAGTATAAACTCTTCACTTCCACTAAAGATATGGGAGTCTAATGAAGTATTTAAATTTAATAAAGTTGAAGGAATACTTTGGTTTAATTTTGCACTACTTATAGCTTTAGCAGGAATTCCACATAAATTTAATAAGTTTGCATATGCGATGCAACCAGCATATGCATCTATATCAATATAAGAATTGCCAGATGTTACTATCTTAATATTTTCCATTATTATAGCCCCTCTACATTAAAATTATATTTCTTTTAATTTTAAAAAAAGTATCAACCAATCTTCTTGATTAATACTAAATAACTTTTTTATTTAATTAAATACTGGTCGAGGTGAACTCTCCCATTTTTTTCTTATCTTCACTCTTAAGCGGATTTCACAAATTGATTTGTTTGAAGTATTACATTTTTTTATTACATTTTAATATTATTTCAAAAAGTTATTTTTAAAATTACAGACTAATATTTTATTTTTTATAAATAGTTTCTTTACACTTATAATTCTAGTATGTACTATTTACCAATTTAAATTATTATAAGTAATGACTTTTTTGTTTCCTTTTACTATTTTTCCAATTTCATAACAATTAATTCCTTTATTCTGGATATGATTTTTTACTTGATTAACTTTTTCTTCAGGGATAACCATAGCTAATCCTACTCCCATATTATAAGTTCTTAACATTTCGTTATCTGATACATTTCCATATTTTCTAAATTTATCTTCTAATTTTTCTTTTAATTCATCTATTTTAAATAAAAGCTTATCTTCAGGATTTATTGCTATTTGTTTTCGTAAATCCATTAGATTATCAGGGTTTATTTCTAACACCTGTTTTCCATAAGATAAACCTTGTAAGTCCTCTAATTTTAAGTCTGCTATATTTTTGTTAGGATTTGCTTTTTCAAATTCCTTTTCTGCATTATAACCTAAGTCTAATTCTATACTATTTTCTCTTAATTCTAAAATATATGAGATATGAGGATCTACTTTAGTTTTTTCACAATCTTTAAGCAATATATTTACAGATTTTTTATCTTTTAAAAAATCATTTATTTTAATTAATTCTGTCATAAATTTAGGTGCTATATCATTTTCTAGTTCTAAATTAATTAAATTTGCTTTTATTTGCTTATCAAATTTTCCTTCTCTGTACATTTCCTCTAAATTTTCTATCTTTTCTAAATAAGGATTAAAAGTAAAATCACCCATATTTATTTTATTATTATCAAAATTAATAGATGAGTTATGACTTGAATCAAAGACAAATTCAGAATCTTTTTGGGTATTTAATTGTGCATCTATCAAGTTTAAATAATATAATCTTTTATGCATTTCTATTTTATTAATGTATAAATGTTTTGTACATAACTATTTTAAATTCATTACCTATATTAAATTTTTCTGTTCTGGGCATTTTGATGATAACTTCTATCATATATTGCATATACCTTTCATACTTTGGTATTAATATTAATTCATTTTTCTTGCTCATCTTTTTTTCCTTTTTGTTTATTTTGTAAAAAATCAAATATATCCATATTATTAAATCCATAATGGCTATATAATATTGGCATTCTTTACATTCCATATAGTTTGTTATTTCTATTTTTTGAGTACCATCATATGCATACTTTTCTTCTATTTCTTTTGTGTCTTTATTATAGTCATATACGATATAGCTATATTCTTTATCTTCTATCATTTTTAAATATTTTAATATATAAGTAATTGGTATTCCTATTTTACATACACCACTTTTAAAACAAGTTAATTTAAACCCAAAGATTTGACTTAAAAATATAGCATCTTTTCCTATGGCTATGATAAATGCTCCACATCTTGCTAGCATAATTCTGTCTTGATTTTTTGATTTTAACTCTTCTATTCTCTTTCCAAATTTCATAAAAAATCCCACCTTTCTCTTATCTAGTCCATATTTTAGGCAAAAAATATGGACTAGTCCGGTAGGAAGTCGATTCGCTTCGTAGTGTCTTCGCCACTTGAAACGAATTGACTTCCTTACCTAGTTTACTATTTAATTCTAATTAATCTCTTTGTTCTTGTATAGGATATTACAGGTCTCAGTGCTACTAATAAAGTGTGGCACGTGAACCACATTTGCTGTTGCTACCGTACGGAGTGCCGTTGCTGCGCTCATCCGCTCTAGTAGAAATGCTATCCGTACCATTGTAATAGCCTCCGACATAGAACTCGACGGTTGGTATAGTAGGCCTCTAATGTCCAATCATATACATTTCCAGCTAGGTCATATATATTTTTTACATCATAACATCCTGTAGCTGCTGGATTTGATGTATCGTCGTAAGCATCCGCATCAGCTACTCCGTAATTCCCCATTCCTACTGCATTTGTTACGTAATATTGTCCATTTGTTGTATTTACTGTATTTTTTACATCCTTCATCCATATCATGATTTGATCCCATTGGCTTCCCCATATCATACTACTTGTTGTAGATGTACTATTTGTTAATGCTACATTTGAATAGCTTTTTTGTTGTGCATACATTCTATACCAATTTACATTATTTATTCCTTCTGTTGTTCCTTTTATCACTGTTATTTCATTTGTAGAATCTTGAGCATTATCATTTACCATATTACTTGTTTCATATCTTCCTACCCAAAATCCTTTATTTTCTGTTACTTTTGTTACCATTACTTTAAATTCTTCTTGCAAACTTGCTTTTGTGATTCCTACATTATTATAACTACTTGTATCTGCATATCTGCTATCTGACAAATATGCTGGCTCTCTATATCCACTTGTTGCTGAATAACTTTTGTATGTTATTGTTAAAACTCCTCCATTTTCTGAGAAATCATATAGCACTCCTCTATAATTTCCATCTCCTGTTGATATCGCCATTGGATATCTTCCTTGTTCTATCATTAAATCTATATCTGTTTCGTCTACTGTACTATCGTCATTCATATCTACTGCTATTGCGTCTTCCACTGGTACCCATACAAATTGATCATAAGTTTGCTTAATTGTTTCTGCATTACTCCAATCTGTTATCGTATCTCCATTTGTTATATAAATAACAAATCCGTTATCTACATTTTCATATTCTCCATCTATTCCTGATACGGTTGCTCCTCCTGGAATTGTTACTGGTACTCCTCCTACTGTTATATCTTCATCTGTTTCATAATATTTTCCTGCTATATCATTTTGTGAACCTCCACCGGTCTCGTTATTTCCTACACTGACACTTCCATCTTCATTTATAGTTATTGTATATCCATCTACTACTACATCTGCTGGTAAACTTCCTATTTTATTACTATCTGATATAGGACTATCCTTATATGTTAATCCTTCTATTTTTAATAATTCATTGTTCAATTCGTCTAAATTGATTTTTCCATCTTCTCCATAACTTGCTTGTACTGCTAATTTTACTTGCTCTTCTGCATTAGCTTGTTTGGTTTTATCACTTGCTTCTTGTGCCTTAGTTAAGATTCCATTTTCTCCTGTCAATGTTGCAACTGATACTACTGCTAAAATTAGAAGAACTATAATTGTAATTACTAATGCTATAAGAGTTATACCTTTGTTAGCTTTAAATTTTGTTTTCATCTTTCTTCTTTCTCCCTTCATTTGTTTATACTTAAATTTAATAACAAAACACAAAAAAGACAACAATAAAACCTATTTCTTAGGTTTCATCACTATCTTTTTATCTATATTTATTCTATTATCTTTTACTAATAACCTACATGTGTGTGTGTGTGTGTGTGTGTACAGCCACAAGGCTTTCAAAAGTTCTAGTCATCGTTTTTTCCTTTCTCTTTTGTTTAGTATTTCTATACTCTCTTTCAACTGTTTTATTTACCATATTTCATGTACAAATAAAGTATATCAAAAACATTTCATTTTGTATATGAAATTTATATTACATTTTTGTTACAAAGAAAACCCAATTGCCTCTTTCATTTTAAAATATTTCTTACCGATTATTTATATTTTTTCTTGCTTTTCTTCTTACTTTTCTTTTTTTGCTCTTCTAAATATATTTTAGTCAATTCTATTTTTGCTTTTCTAATTTTATATTGTTCTAAATTAATCACATTATTATCCATAAAAACACCTTTTCTCAACTTCAATTTTAAACTTCAAGTTAGTTAAACTCCCAAGTACTTTAACTTGAAGTAAATCTTAGAAGTCTTACTTACAACTGCAATTTAGCTACTTCAAGTCTAACTTCAAGTTGAAGTACTTCAAATAAGACTTGAAGTAATCTATTCTTTTAATATAATACCCTCATTTTTTATATTTATAAAAAGAGGTATTGTATCTACATTATTATTAAAATTATCTATATTATTTATTAATGGCATTAGAATTACATCATATTCTAAATCTAAATTATATGTCATTTCTGATATTTTCTTAAAAGTATTATAACATTCCTCTCTTTCATAATCAGTTAAAATCATTATATCAACATCAGATGAATCGTTATAATCACCTCTAGCATAAGAACCATAAAGAATAATCTTC
>CAYVCM010000003.1:0-53194 GCA_964449925.1 uncultured Clostridium sp. | reverse complement strand
ACAAAAGCCTTCTAGGCTAAGAGCAAACCACCAGTTTTACTGGTGGTTATGATTACTTATCATAGTATGAAATTTCTATTTTATTTCCATCTAAATCTTCAATTGCAAAGCAAGTATAATTATCTAAACTATTAGGTATTTTTTCTGGTTTATATAAAATTTTTGCACCAATTTCTTTACATGTATTAAATGCTTTATCTATATTATCAGTATATAATCCTAACACTCCGTTATTGCCTATGATTCTTCTATCTCCTGTTGCCTCAATAGAAATTATACCAAAATACACTTTATTATGCTCATTTTCCCAATCAGCCCACCTATCTTCAGTAATATTGGTAGGTTTCTTTTTAAATAATTTCGTATAAAAGCTAATTGATTTATTTATGTCTTCCACCACAAAATAAAAATTATCTATTTTTATCATATTCCACTCCCATTAATTGTAATTTTACTGAATTTATGACATATCATTTTTCTTGTTCTACTTTAATAAATTAAATTATTTTTACAAGTCGTATTTTATTAATGTACAAGTTTTTGGATATTCATTGTTTTTTTGATGTAAATATTCCTGAAAAGCAACAACGATATCTCCATGTGTAACAATCAGAATATTTTTCTCATAATAGTTCTTTTTAAGTTCTTCAATAAAATTTGATACCCTCGTATAAACGGATTTATAAGATTCAACTTCTTCTATTTCATTTTCTTCTAAACTGTATAACTTTGACTTATCTTTTATTAAATCTACTGATTTTAAAGTAAAACTGCCAAAATCTCTTTCAATAAGTCTATCATCAATAATTATATCCAAATCATTAACATTTAAAATGTTTGCTGTATGTATAGTTCTTTTTAAAGGTGAGCAAAATATTAAGTCAATATTTAAATTTTTCATCTGACTAGACAAAGTTTTAGCTTGTTTCACTCCAAAATCAGTTAAATCTCTTTGATTTCTTCCATTAAATAAATGTTTTACATTAGCTTCTGTTTGTCCATGTCTAACAATATATAATTTCATACAATCTCTCCTTTTATTATTTTGTATAGAAAAAATATATCATAACAAGATAATTTTTGCAATAAAAAAACTAGCAGAAAGTAGGTTTTATTAGCTAATCATCATAATATGCTTTAAGTGTGTAGAAATAAATTTAAAATAGTTTTTCAGTTATTTTTTTGAACTAGTATCTAAAAAATTATCTATTCCTATTACTGACAAAATAAGTACCATGACAAGAACATTTGCAACATAAAAGTTTTAATAAATATAATGTTTGACAGTTTTACAATTTTTTAAAAGAGTTATTTTGTAAAAAAAAATATCTATGCAAAAGCATAAATATTTATAACGTACTTGGTAGAGAAAAAATCTCTTGGAACTGGTGAGCCAGGAGGGATTCGAACCCCCGACACCAGGCTTAGAAGGCCTGTGCTCTATCCACCTGAGCTACTGACCCATATCCAAATAACAATTTATATAATAGCACAAATACAAGCTCGTGTCAATTATTTTAGACAAAAAAATTAAAAATGCTGTAATGATTTTGGGAACGGAGCAAACGATGATTTTTTGCTCCGTTCCCAAAATCATCGCTTTCCGTAAGTAAAAATGTAAATTTTTTGTGAATTGCTTTACATTGATGAACAAAAATGATAATATGTTCATAATTAAATCATATCAAAGGAGGAATTTTTTGTGATAGAAGTAAAAAATGTTACAAAAAAGTATGGAAAGACTGTAGCCGTAGAAGATATCAGTTTTTCCATTAATAATGGAGAAATCGTAGGTTTACTTGGACCAAATGGGGCAGGGAAAAGCACAACCATGAACATCCTAACAGGCTACATAGAACAAACATCAGGAGAAGTTTTTATTGAAGGATACAATACATCAAAAAAACCAAAAAAAGCTAAACAACAAATTGGATACATGCCAGAAGGAGTGCCTCTTTACACAGACTTAACTGTAAAAGAATTTGTAACATATATGGCAGAATTAAAACATGTAGCAAGAAAAATAAGAAAAGAAAAAGTACAAGAAATTATTGAAAAAACAGGACTAAAAGAAGTAGAAAACAAGTTAACAAGAAATTTATCTAGAGGTTATAAGCAAAGAGTAAGTATGGCAGGAGCTTTAGTAGGAGAACCAAAAATACTAATATTAGATGAGCCAACAGTAGGGCTAGATCCAAAGCAAATTACAGAGATTAGAAATCTAATTAGAGAACTTGGAAAAACACATACAGTTATATTAAGTTCACACATTTTATCAGAAGTTAGCCAAGTTTGTAATAAAGTTATTATTATTAATAAAGGTAAAATTGTAGCAATTGATACACCAGAGAACTTAGAGAATAAAGTTAGCAATAAAAATTGTATTTATGTTACAGTTGAAGATTTAGAAAACAAAATGAAAGATATTAAAGATAAAATAGAAGATATTAAAGACATAAAGTTAATTCAAGAAAATGCAGATAAAACAAAACAATATTTAATTGAAGCAGAAAAAGATGTAGATTTAAGAAAAAAGATTTTCTCAGAATTTGCAAAAGAAAATATAACTATATTTGAAATGAAGAAAGCAGATGCAACATTAGAAGATGCTTTCATGAAATTAATTGAAGGAGGGAACACATAATGCTAGCAGTTTTAAAGAAAGAGTTAAAAACATACTTTTTTTCACCAATAGGATATGTTGTCATAGGAATTTTCTTACTTTGTTTTAGTGTATTCTTCTATTTAACAGTGTATTCTTATGGTAGTTTAGACTTAAATATTTTATATTATTATACAGCATTCTATGGATTAATCATCATTGTACCAATATTGACAATGAGAATGTTTGCAGAAGAAAGGAAATCAGGGACAGAGCAATTAATATTAACATCTCCTATTGGCATGTTTAAAGTCATCATGGGGAAATTACTAGCAGGAATTATAGTTATTCTTATTACATTACTTATTTCTTCCATGTTTTACTTTATAGTTAGGTACTTTGGAGAACCAAACTTAGCAACAACACTAGTTTCTATATTAGGTTTTATACTTGTTAGCTTTGCAGCATTATCTTTTGGAATTTTTGCATCAAGCTTAACAGAAAATCAATTGATTGCAGGAATCATTACAGTTGCATTTTTAATTATCACTTTATTTATGACATCATGGTTTTCATTGATGGATTACTATATCAGTTTTGCACAAGGAGTTATATCTATTGAAGATGTTATAAGTTTACTATTATTTAGTGCAGTGTTTATAAGTTTAACACTAATTGTTATGCAAAGAAGAAAATTAGTTAAGTAAGGAGTGAAAATATTGGAAGAGAAAGATAAACTAAAAAACAATGACCAAGAAAAAGGTAATACTAAGGCAAACAAGCAAGACAAAGAAGAAAAAAAGAAATTGAAGGCAGAAAAAAAACAAGCCAAAAAAGATAAAAAAGAAGCAAAGAAAAAAGAAAAAGAAAATAAAAAGCAAGGAAAAATAAAGAGATTCTTTGGAAAAATAGTAAATACATTAAGTAGAAAATGGATTATTAATGGTAGTAAAACCATTGTATTAGTAGCAATTATTATAGCTATATTTATAGGAGTTAATGTATTATTAGAAAATGTTGTATTACCAGAACTTGATTGTACATCTGAAAAAATATATTCTTTATCAGACGAAACAAAGGATAAAGTAGGAAGTATAGATAAAGAGGTTACAATCACATTAATCAATTATGATTCAAGTAGTACAGCAAGAAGTTTTGCAGAAAAATACACAACACTAAATGACAATATTAAATTAGAGGAAGTTAGTGATTTATCTGCAAGAACAGATTTAATGACAGAGTATTCTTTAGATGCAGATGATAGTCTAATTATAGTATCATGTGGTGAAAACGAAAAGGAAATTACAGAGTATGACACATATACTTATGATTATACTACTTATGAAACAATTGATTTAACAGAAGAAGCTATTACAAATGCAATACTAGATGTAACAACAGATGATAAACCTAAAATCTATTTTATGTCTAACCATGTTATGTATGATCTTCAATATTTCTCAACAGTTATGAGTGCTATGGAAGATGAGGCAAATGAGGTAGAAACTTTAGATATTTTAGTAAATGGTGGTATACCAGACGATTGTGATTGTTTAGTTATAACAACATTACAAGAAGACATTACAGAACAAGAAAGAGATGCAATTTTAGAATATATTAATGCAGGTGGAGAAATATTACTTATGTGTGGACCAAATCTATATGATATAGATTTAACGAATTTCCAAACTGTATTAGACCAATATGGGGTAACAATTTCTAATGGTGTTGTTTTTGAAGGTGACAGTTCAAATATGATAGCTGGATATCCTGACTTTATCGTTGAAACAACAGAATATACAAGTTTAACTGAAAACTTAAATATGTCAATGAATGTATGTTTTGTTGATGCTGGTGAAATTACATTTGATGAAGATAGTTTGGAAGATTTAGGAGTTGAATATGAAATTTTAGCTCAAACAACAGATGAAGCATTTGTAAGAACAGATATTACTTTAAGTAGTGCTTCAAGAACAGATTCAGATAGTGAAGAAGGTGCAGTTACAATTGCAGCAATAGCAACAAAAGAAATTGATGATGATACTTCATCTAAAATTGTTATATTCTCAAATGAGTTATTTGCTATGGATATGACTGTACAACTAAATGGGTATACCTATTATGTAGTTTCACTATATAATAATGAAGACATGATATTGAATGCTGTTTCTTACTTAAATGATAGAGAAGATACTATCACAATAAGAAAAACAACAGATGAGGTAACATATACAGTTACAGAACAACAAAATACAATTATTATGACAATTATATTTGCTACACCAGTATTAATTATTTTAATTGGATTAGTTGTATGGCAAAAGAGAAGAAGAAAAAAATAAAAAGTATATAAGAAATAATAAATATATTATTTTGAAAATTTACGGTTTTAAAATATATGTTTTAGTTTTGAAAATACAAAAAGTACACAATATATTGTGTGCTTTTTGTATTAAATAGGAAATAATATTTTAGTTTTGCAATTTAAATGTTCTTATAAATAATAACCTTGCTTTTTTTCCTTTGGTATAGTAGAATAGGATTAGCAAAAGATAAGGAGAAATGTGATGAGAGATTATTGGGAAGAGTCAGAAACAGAAAGTAGAAAAATAAATGCAAAAAAGATTATTATATCTATATCTATTTCTATTCTTGTCATTGCAATTATTGTTGTAGTGTCATTATACATTACAAATGAAGATGTTAGAAGTTGGATTGATATAGAAATATTCAGAAAAGAAATTTCGCAAGACAGTGTTGCTACAATTGAATTAGATGAAAGTCAAACATCAAATATATATGCATTTAATAAATATATCGGAATATTAAATGAAAATCAATTAACTTTTTATGGTTCAACAGGAAAAGAAGAAACAAGTTTAGAGGTACAAGTTACAAATCCATTGTTTAATTCTGCAAATAGATTTCTAGTTATAGGAGAAGATGATGGCCAAAAGGTATATTTAATAGAAGATAAAGAGATTGTATGGGAAAGTGAAATAGAAGGAAATATTTATCAAGTATATGTAAATAAAAATGGATATGTGGCAGTTGTAATAACTGGAACAAGTTATAAATGTGAAGTACAAGTATTTGATCCAGAAGGTAATTCATTATTTATTTCATTTTTATCATCAACAATAGCAGTAGATGTATCTATATCAAATGATAATAAATATTTGGCAATAGCAGAAGTAGATGCTTCTGGAACCATTATTCAATCAAATGTAAGAATTATTTCGATTGAAGAAGCTAAAACAAATCCAAGTTCAGCTGTTGTGAACAATTATGAAAGTGAACAAGATAAATTACTTGTAAATATTGAATATCAAGATAATAATAGGATTGTATGTATGTACACAGATACAATTAACATAATAGAAAATGATGAAGAATCTGTTATATTTGAAAATGATAACAAAAAAATAACAGCACAATCCATCAATCTAGAAGATTATTTTGTAACTGTTCAAGAAGAATCAGCAGGAATATTTTCCGCAAATTCAACTATACATATTATTAATGTAAATAACAAGAATACGCAAGATTATACAGTAGACACATCAATAAAAGAGATTTATACAAATGGTGATATTATTGCTTTAAATATGGGAACAGAAGTGGAATTCATTAATACAGGTGGATGGCTTGTAAAAAGATATGTAGCTAGTCAAGAAGTAACAAATGTTACAGTATCAAATAGTATAGCAGGTATTATTTATAGAGATAAAGTAGAAATCATTAATTTATAAAGTTATAAGTTATTATATGAAGTGAAAACAAATACTGTATATTTATGTCTAACAAAAATTTATTAGAGGATTGGAGGAAGAAGATGAGTATTATAGCAGATATTGTTATTGTAGCTATTGTTTTATTATCAACATTTTTAGCATATAGAAAAGGATTTGTTAATTTAGCGATACAATTTGTAGCAGTAATTATTGCTGTTGCATTAACACTTCTTTTATATAAACCAATTTCCAATTTAATTATAAATGTAACAGCAATTGATGAAACAATCCAAAGTGCTATTTTAGAAAAAGCAAATGATATTATGACAAATGGAGAAGAAGAGTCAAATTTAATAGTAGAAAGCATACAAAATAATATGTTATCAGAAACAGCAAGAACAATTTCTATTAACATTATAGAAGGGGTTGTAATGTTGATATTGTACATTGTAATAAGAATTTTACTAAGGTTTGTTACAGCACTAGCAAATATTGTTACAAGATTGCCAATAGTAAATCAAATTAATAAGTTAGGTGCTATTATATATGGTGTGCTAAGAGGATTATTAATTGTATATATTTTATTATTCCTTATTAATTTAAGTGGAGAGATAAATTCGCAAAGTCAAGTCTACAATGTTGTGGAAGACTCTTATATTGCTAGTACATTAAGTGAATATAATGTGTTAAATATTTTATTTACAGATTAAATAGAACCGATACTATTAACTATGAACTGTAACCAAACAGTGGGACAAATTATTAAAATTTGTCCCTATTTGTTGATTTTTGCAAATATATTTGGTATACTATTAACATGATTTTTTAGGAGTGGATTATAAGTGAGTAAAAATAAAGATAACAAAGGACAAAAGACAAATACTAAAAAACCAAAAGCAAAAAAGAAAATGAAAAGATGGAAAAAAATATGTTTAATAATTTTACTAATTTTATTAGTTTGTGGTAGTGTATTTGCATATAAGGTACATAAAAATGGTGGAGGAGTATCTGGTATGTTAGCAACAGTTGTCGGACACGATGAAAACACAAGGGCAAGTCTAGGAGAACTTCAAGTATTATTAATGGGAGTCAGTACAGACCAAGAAGGAGTTGCCTTAACAGATACATTGATAGTTGCTTCATATGATCCGAATACGCAAGAAGCAGTATTATTATCAATACCTAGAGACACTTTCACAGGAACAAATACAAAAAAAGCAACTGCATCTGATAAAATTAATGCTATTTATAATTTAACAAGAGATCCAATGGAAACAGTAGAAGCTGTAAATGAATTAACAGGGTTAGATTTAGAGTATTATTGCATTGTACAAACAGAAGCATTAATAGAATTAGTAGATGCAGTTGGACCAATAGAGTACTATGTTCCAATAGATATGGATTATGATGATTCATCACAAGACTTACATATTCATTTTGAAGAAGGACTTCAAGAAATTGATGGTGAGGCAGCAGAGGAATTATTGAGATTTAGAAAAAATAATGATGGTACTACTTTCCCAGAAGAATATGGTGATAATGATATTGGAAGAATGAGAAATCAAAGAGAATTTATAACAGCTGTTATCGAACAAACTGTAACATTAGGAAATATTACAAAATTAGGAACCATATTAGATATTGCTAGTAGAAACTTAATTACAAATTTAGATTTTAGTGTATTAAAAGATTATTTACCATATGCAGTAGAATTTAGTACAGATAATTTGCAAACAGCATCATTACCAGGAAGTGTGCCAGATGTTGATGAAACAAATGGTGTTAGTATATTTGTGGTAGATGAAGAAGAAACAGCACTACTTATACAGGAATTATTCTATTCAGACGAAACAACAGAGGACGAAACAACAGATGAAAATACAACAAATACTTCAACAAACACAAGTACAAATACCTCAACAAATACAAGTACAAGTAGTTCAACAACTTCATCAAATTCAAGTATAAAAATAGAAGTTTTAAATGGTACAAGTGATGGTAAAATACTTCAAGAAGTAGTAAATAAATTAAAAGAAGAAGGATATAATGTTTCTAGAACAGGAACTACTACATCAACTAGTAAGACGGTTATAGCAAATAAATCAAATGTATCAACAACAGTAATAAATAACATAGAGCAGATTTTAGGGACAGGAACAGTTTCTGATACAACTTCGGGAAGTAGTTCAAGTGAAGTAGATGTCACAATTATTATCGGAAAAGATTATGAATAACATAAAATAATATTTATGATTTAGTAATGTCATCTGAGTTATTAAAAACAAAGTTATTTGCAATAATTAGTATAGTAAATGAGAATTAGAGTTCTAGCAAAAAATAAAATAATAAAAAAATTTGAATAAATATAAAGTTGCATAGCAACTTCTATGCAACTTTATATTATAACTTAAATTAATATGTATTTATTCTAACATTTATGATCAAAAAATATTTAAGATTTTTATTCAATAATATAATTTCAATAATTTTTTCTTAAAATTCATAAATTCTGTGGATAACTGCAATATTTTGTCTATATTCATTTTTTATTAAGTAGGAAACAATATGAAACTTTTAGTTTCGCAATTTAAAGTAAAAATAAATATTTTATTTTTAAAAGAAATCATTTTTTTCTATTCAATAAAAAAACAATAATGCACAGAAAAATTAATATTAAAATCTCCAATTATTTCTAGCTAAATAATAGTTTTCTTTCCTTTTCTTTTTCTCTGAAAAAAATATTTTAAAAATAATTAATAATACAACTATCAAGCCACCTACTTTTAATATAAATGATAGCAAATGTGATTCTTCCACAGTATGTGTTGCAGAAATGTTTACTTCATATTCAATTCCATCTATTGTATAAATGGCCTTACCTAATATCTCGCCTTCTGCAATTGGTGCAGAGATATCAGATTCTAATTGTATTTCTGGAGTATAATTTGTATTAAGATCATCATTATTTACTAAAGCATAAACACTAGATGTAAATGCTAAACCTAATGATTTGGTAGAGGAAGTTGCATTATCAACCTCAATTGTTGTAATGATATCTCCAGGGTTTGCAATATTTTTTAAAGAATAATTATTAAATCCGTATTCATATAGTGTTATACTATCCACAAATCTCGAAGAAATGCCATCATCTGAAACTGTTCCACCTAATATAACGCAAGTAAGTTCTATATCATTTTTATATGCACAAGTAACAAGGCATCTACCAGCTTCTGTTGTATAACCAGTTTTTCCTACAGTAGCATAACTATAATAATTTTCACTATCAGGAAGAATTAATTGATTTGTAGAAGTATATGATCTTACATCAGACTTATTAGTTGCAGGTATAGAACAAGACACGCTACCAGCAATTCTTCTAAAATCGTCATTTTCCATACAGTATTGCATGATTTTAGCTAAATCATAAGCAGTAGTATAATGATTTTCATCATGCAAACCATAAGGATTTGTAAAATGACTATCTGTTAACCCAAGTTCATTAACTTTTGTGTTCATCATAGATGCAAAACTATCAATAGAACCACCGACATATTCAGCTAATACATTGCCTGCATCATTTGCGGAATGTACTAATAACATTTGTAATAATTGCTCAACAGTAAGTTCCTCGCCTGCTTGTATTTCAGCAGTCACATATCCATAAGGTATAGATGAAACTGCATCATAACTTGCAGTTACAACTTCGTCTAAATCACAATTTTCTAATACCAATATAGCCGTTAAAATTTTTGTTGTACTTGCTGGATACATTCTTTCAGTTGCATTTTTATCATATAAAATTCTATTTGTAGTGTTATCAATTAGAATAGCAGCTCCAGAAGTGACTTCTGGTGTATCTGTGTCTTCGGCTGCATAAACAATATTTAAATTTGTAAATGATATGGTTATCAATAAAAAAAATAATATAAAGACTTTTTTTAGATTTGATTTCATTATTATCTAGACTCCTAAAAATAAATTTCTTAATAGTAATAATATATAGCATATTGTCGAATTTTGCAATTGTATTTTTATAATTTTATAAAATATCTAATTTATTTATGATTTTACTTTTCATTAAAAAAAATTACGCTATAAGGAGGGAAGAAGGGTATATATTAAATATATACTAAATTAATATGATGTATGAATTAAATAAAAAACAAAAAATAATACTTGCGATTATAGTAACTATAATTGCCACAATCTTTTTATATTATATATACACAAAAGAAGATAGTACATTTATTTCATCAGAAGAAACAATAGGAGAAAATCAAATAGAAGAAACACAAGAAAATATAGAAGATGAAAATAATACAATTATTGTACATGTTTCAGGAGCAGTTAATAAAGAAGGAATAGTAGAATTAGAAGAAAATAGTAGAATATCAGATGCTATTGACAAGGCAGAAGGATTAAAAGAAGATGCAGACACTAGTAAAATAAATTTAGCATACAAATTGGAAGATGGCATGAAAATATATATTCCAACAATAGGGGAAGTTGTAGCAGAGAATGAAGAAACTGAAAATAATAGTACAGTAGATGAAACTTCAAAATATGTAACTTCATCAGCTGGTGTAGTTCAGGAGACACAAACAAATGAAACGAGTAGTCAGAACAGTAATGGAAAAATAAATATCAATACTGCAACACAGACAGAACTAGAAACATTGCCAGGTATAGGACCATCAACCGCACTTAAAATTATAAATTATAGAGAAGAAAATGGGGAATTTGAAACAATAGAGGAAATAAAGGAAGTTAGTGGCATTGGTGATGCAAAATATGAAAATATAAAAGATTTAATTTGTGTTTAAAATAAAATTACTTGACAAGAATAAAAAAGCATAGTAAAATGTTAGCGTAAACTAACAAGGGGGAAAAATATGAAGCTGACAAATTCCCAAGAAGAATATTTAAAAACAATCTATATCTTAGAAAAAAACACTGGAAAGATTAGAGTAACAGACATTGCACAAAAACTAAAAATCACTAAACCTAGTGTTAATCGAGCAATAAAAAATTTAAGAGACTTAGATTTTATTGAATATGAAGTCTATGGAAACATCCAACTAACATATCAAGGTGAAGAAAAAGCAAAAGAAATTATAAAAAAACAGGATATAGTAAAAATGTTTTTAGTGGATATATTAGGTGTAGAAGAAAAAAATGCTGAAGAAGAGGCAATTTCTATGAAACATTCAATATCACCAGATACAACAAAAAAACTAGAAAACTATATTGGCAAAATCATGGATTTAGGTAACCTTGATTGTGATTATGATGAGCAAAATCCAAAATGTCAATCCTGCATCAAAGTGACTATAAAAAATAGATTAAAAAACAAAAGGTAATTGAAAATTCATCATAATATAGAAGAATTATCTAACAACAAAAAACAATGAAATGTAAAGCAAATTTTTATACATAATATAAATATTAATATATAAGGAGGCAAATATGTTATTAAAATTAGAAGATATATGTTTTGAAAGAGACAATAAAAAAATATTAAAAAATATCAATTTAGAAATAGATTTAGGAAAATTCATTGCAATCACAGGACCAAATGGTTCAGGAAAATCAACATTAGTAAAAATGATTATGGGAATAGAAAAACCAGATTCTGGTAAAATTATATTTAATGGAAAAGACATTACAAATATGGAAATTAATGAAAGAGCAAAAATGGGAATTAGTTTTGGATTTCAACAACCAGTAAAATTCAAGGGAATTACAGTTTACGATTTATTAAAAATAGCAGCAAAGAAAAAAATTAGTAAAAAAGAAGCCTGTGAAGCTTTAGCAACAGTTGGTTTATGTGCTAAAGAATATGTTGACAGAGAAGTAAATGGTTCTTTATCTGGTGGAGAACTAAAAAGAATTGAAATTGCAACAGTAGCATTAAGACAAACAAAATTAACAATTTTTGACGAGCCAGAAGCAGGAATCGATTTATGGAGTTTTAACAATTTAATAGATGTATTCCAAACAATGAGCAATATAACAAAAGGGACAACCATTATAATATCACATCAAGAAAGAATACTAGAAATTGCGGATGAAATTATATTGATGAAATCAGGAAAAATACAAGAAGTCGGAACAAGTGAAGAAATATTAAATAATGAGATAAAAAATAAAAATTGTTGTAAAATTAATAAAAATTGCTAAATTTTATTAATGAATAATACTATATCAAACGATAAAAGATTGCTAATTTTATTGCTAGCTAAAGTCATATAAGGAAATAGAAAATTATTAAACTATGTTAAAGACCCAAAGCATAAAGTAAGATAGAAAAATACTAGATTTTATTAATGATTAAGGATATTGCTAGCTAAAGTCATATAAAGAAATAGAAAATTATTAAACTATATTAAAGACCAAAAGCATAAAGTAAGATAGAAAAATATTAGATTTTATTAAAGATTAAGGATATTGCTAGCTAAAGTTATATAAAGAAATAGAAATTTATTAAACTATATTAAAGACCAAAAGCACACAATAAGATAGAAAAATACTAGACTTTATTGATGTTAAATGATAAAAGATTACTAATATTACTAACTAAAATAGTATAAAAAATGAACCTTATAGTAGGAATAAATAACAAGAATATTTTATTGAATCAATAAAGTAAAAAACAAAATATAAAATTTCGGATATAGCAAGAAAGGAAGGATAAAAAATGAAATCAAATAAATTAGACATGATAGATGAGCAACTTTTAAATGAAATTTCCAATCTAGAAAACATCACAAAAGGTGCATATAACATTAGAAAAAATGGAAAAGGAATAGAAAGACAAGTAACAGAAAATATCAACATTGTAACAAAACAGGATGTATCAGGAATAGATATATATGTAAAAGAAAACACAAAATTTGAATTTATACATATACCAGTAATTATTACAGAAAGCGGATTAAAGGATGTTGTATATAATGACTTTTATATAGGAAAAAATGCAAATGTTATAATCGTAGCAGGATGTGGAATCCATAATGACCATCACAAAGACTCACAACATGATGGTATTCACAGATTTTATTTAGAAGAGGGTGCAAAAGTAAAATACATAGAAAAACACTATGGTGAAGGAAGTGGAGATGGCAAAAAAATTCTAAATCCAGTGACAGAAGTCTATCTAAAACCAGGAAGTAGCCTAGAAATGCAAAGTACTCAAATAAAAGGAGTCAGCTCAACAATTAGAGAAACAAAAGGAGTTTTATCAAATGATACAAACTTTGTAGTAACAGAAAAAATTATGACAGATGGAAATCAATATGCAAAAACTATATTTGATGTTCAATTAAATGGAGAAAATGCCAGTACACATGTAACATCAAGATCTGTTGCAACAGAAAATTCAAAACAAGAATTTACATCTAAAATTTATGGAAATGAAAAATGTTTTGCACATAGCGAATGTGATGCAATTATAAAAGACAATGCAATTGTCACAGCAACACCAGAAATTACGGCAAACAATGTAGAGGCAAATCTAATTCATGAGGCGGCTATTGGAAAAATTGCAGGAGAACAACTAATTAAATTAATGACATTAGGGTTATCTGAAAAAGAAGCAGAAGAAGAAATTATTAATGGATTTTTAAGATAAGATAAATTGTATAACTATAAATAATATCTGAAAATTTATAAGTAAAAATTAGGATAGAAAATTACAAATAATATTAGCTTTCTAACAAATAAAACTTGAAAAACATACTATCTTGTTTTTTATTTTATATTTATTTTAGAAAATTGCTTGATATACAAATTTTTATGATATAATAGAAATAATCAATAGTGCAAATAAATTTTACAATTATAAATAATAAAATTACTAAAAAATAGCACCGTTTGATTCACAAAATTACAAAAGAAAGGAAATGTAAAAAAAATGAATCAAAAGGGAAAGCACATCCAAAAGGGAAAATACAAACAAAGAAAAAGGAAAACAAAGAAAAGAAAATTAAGAATAAAACCAAAAGCATTTGCCATCAGAATTATTATATTATTAATAATTATAGGAATCGTAATTTATTATGCAAATAATAAAGAAAAAAATGAAAGTGAAGAAAATATAAGTCAAATAGAAGAAAATAGTAATGTGGAAGAATTGGAGACATCAACAGAAGAAATTATAGAAGAAAGTGAAGATACAAAAATAGCAGAACTAATTGACGAAATAAGAATAGAAAATAATTTAACAGAAGAAAATTTTCGTTTCTTTTACTATAATATAGAAGAAAAAAAGTATTATTTTTACAATGAAAGCGATTATTTTACAGCAGCAAGTACTATTAAAGTACCAATTACCATGTTATATTATGATCGAATAGCAGAAGGCAAATTAACATTAGAAGACAAACTAACTTACAATAGTGACGATTATGAAGCAGGTGGGGGAAATACTGCCGCATATTACTCAGTAGGACAAGGTGTGCCACTATCTCATCTTTTAGAACAAACAATTGTAAATAGTGACAATACAGCACTAAATATCTTGATAGGAAATCTAGGTTATAGAGCATGTAAAGAAGAACTAACCAAATATTCAGATGTAGAAATGCCAGAAGAATTTTATACAACTAATATAGCAAACTGTGAATATTATTATGATGTATTGCAATATTTATATCAAAATTCTGATAAATATAGTGAATTGCTAGAATATATGAAAATATCTTCAGGTGGTGCATATTTAAAAGCAAATTTACCTCAATATGATGTCGCACATAAATATGGATCATATAATGGATATGTGCATGATTATGGAATTATATATGGTGAAAATACTTATTTAATAGGTGTATTTACAAATGGTGTTGCAAACGCAAGTGAACTTATTGCAAGTATAGGAGAAAGTGTTGTAAACTGTGCTGAAGCGGAAGAAACGGAAGGAGAGCAACCAGGAGAAACAGGAGAAATAGAAGTAGAGCAAGCAGGAGAAACTGATTAAACAACTGATGATGTAATTGATGAAACAATCGATTAAGCAGAAAATAACGAGTTCTAGTGATTAAAAATGTTATAAAATAAAGTGTGTCAAAAAATATAAATTGACATACTTTGTTAATTGAACCTTTACAACTTTATATATCAAAAATAAATATTTATATTAAATAATTATTTTTATCAATTTAATTATCAAAGTTTTAAAAATTGTCATTGGAATATTTTTTTTGTTTATGAATATAATAGTTATATACTAAAACGGATGGTAAATATTGTAATTTTGCTCAAGGTGTTGACAGTTTGTGCTATTAGTAGTATAATTATATTTGTAAATTTTATATCGCGGGGTGGAGCAGTTGGCAGCTCGTCGGGCTCATAATCCGAAATAAACAACAAATTGCCAATCAGCTATCAACCGCATTATAACGAAAATACATTGAAAATTCAATATTTTGCTAGTTCTTTTAATAACTCTTTTAAGATTATTAAAACTTAATAAAATTTATTTAAAATTAAATTATAAAGGGACATTAAAGGGACAAAAAAAGCACAATATTTAATTAAATATCGCGGGATGGAGCAGCTGGCAGCTCGCAGGGCTCATAACCCTGAGGTCGTAGGTTCGAATCCTACTCCCGCAACCACTTTGGAAGTTTTGGCATAAAGGGATATCCCTTTATTTTCCCTTTAACCATTCATATATAAGGCTTTTACTAGAAATAGTAGAAGTCTTTTTATTTTATAAAATTTTATATTAAAAATGCTAAAATTTATTCTAGGTTTAATTTTAGGGGCTAATAGTAGCCTCTTTTTATATGCTCTAATTTTGTCAAGTATAAAAACAGAAAAAATGATAGGAGGTTAAGTCATGAACGAAGAAACGATTAATTATTATGCTGTTATACCAGCTACTATAAGATATTCGAAAGATTTAAAACCAAATGAAAAGCTATTATATGGCGAAATCACAGCACTTGCTAATAAATATGGATATTGTTATGCAAAAAATAGATATTTTGCAGATTTGTATAATGTAAATATTGAAACTGTAAGTAGATGGCTCTCACATTTACAAGAAATTGGAGTCATAAAAGTAGAAATAAAAAGAAATGAAAGAAAAGAAATTATTGCAAGATATATCTATATTAGAGATACCCCCTATTGTGAAAATAATCAATACCCCTATTGTCAAAAAACACAATACCCTATTGATCAAAATGTCAAAGAGAATAATATAAATATAAATAAAGAGGATTTATTTTATTTAATTATAAATAATAAAAGCAAAATTCCAACAGATTTTTATATTCAATTGGAAAGATTAGAATTTGTTTATACAAATGAAATATTAGAAATAATGCAAGAAGAAAACATATTAAAACTAAAAGATATAATTTACACATTATATTGTATTTATGAGGGGAATTTTAAATATATAATTCCATTAACAGAAAGAAATACATTATTAAAATTATATTCTTTATGCAAAGAAAAAGAAGTAAAAAACTTTTTGAATTATTATAAGCAAACAGTTATTAATGAATATATAGAAAGGTCGTGAGAAATGTTAGATGATTATATAAACAATTTTGAAAATATAGTATCTTCCACTCTATTTATAACATTTAAAATTACTCTTGTAGTATTAGTAAGCCTATTAATATTATCACTAATTTTACTTGCAATAGGGTGTTTGATAAAATCACAAAAGATAAAATCAAAATTCTTAAAAATAGTTCCTTCTCTTCTGCTAGGTATTATTTTTTTATTATCTATACCTGTTATTTACATACATTTTAAGAATATGATTTAAAACATAGTGTATTTCCTGTAAAATTGTCCTTCAAAATAAATTTATAGGAGATGATGTTTTATGAAATTAAAAAAGAAGAAAAATCAAATAGTTTCTAAGATAACAGCAATAGGAACTATGGCTACATTACTTGCAATTAAAGCTAATATGGTCTTTGCAACTGAGAGTACAACAATTGGAACAGCAGAAGTAACAGAGGCAACAGAAAGTATAAAAAGAGTAATTACTTCTATTGCAATGCCTTTACGGAGGTGTACTTATCTTTGCAAGTGTAGTAGTTGCAGCTATAAAGATGATAGCAAATTCAAATAATCCACAAAAAAGAGCTGAATCGATTGGAAGTTTAGCTTGGATATGTGGCGGAGGCGTTGTTTTAGGTGCAAGTCTTATAATAGCTGGAATAATAATAAATGTAGCAACAAATAGTACAGGAAGTCTATTAGGTAGCTAGAAAGGAGCAAAATATGAGAGTATTTAAAGTTCCTTTTGATATAAAAAGAGAAGAGAAAATTTTTGGTGGATATTTAAGTTTAAGACAAGTTGTCTATTTAATGTTAGGGGCATCAAGTTTAGCATTATTTACAACACCACTTCCAATGATATTAAAAATAACATTTATTATATTAATTACAAGTTTCTTTTTATTGTGTACTTTTTTAAAAATTGGTGAGCAGAACTTTGATAAGTTCTTTTTTTATGCAATTAAATACTTTTTTCGTAAAAAATATTTTGTATATAAGAGGTGTTCGAGATGGTAATAATGATAACATTTTTAGTTTTAACTGTACTTTTTGTCATAGGTACAGCTATTTATTTAAACAATAAAAAGAAAAATGTAAATGCACCAAAACACGGTATAGATACAAAAGATAAAAATACTAAAAAAGGTAAAAAACAATTAGCAGATATTTTACAAATTAAGATTAAAGACAATATGATTTGCTTAGGTAATAGATATTCTAATATTATAAGACTTGGTAACATTGACTATAATATGCTTTCTGTTAGTGAACAAGATTCTATTGAAAATGTACTGATTCAAACTGCTTTAGCAATAGATTATCCTGTTCAATTTTTTAGTACAACTGAATTTATAGATACAAGTAGGGTTATATCTTTAATTAAGGAAAACAAAACAAATAGTACAAAGATTAAAGAATACAAAAAATATTTAATCGATTACTTGCGAAACCTTATGGAAAATAGGTCTATATCTGTTGTAAAAAATTATGCAATTATAAGTTATGATGGTACTTATGAAAAAGCTATTGAAGAATTAAATAGAAAGTCTATGTCTTTTACAGGAAATTTATTAAGAGCAAAAATAGTTTGTGAAATATTAAACGAAGATGAGTTATATAACCTTATTTATAGAGAATTAAATAAAAATTCTGCTATAAACATTAGTAACTTAAGGGAAGGAGGAAAAAACTTATATGTTGGGAAAAAACAAAAAGCCAAAAGAAATAAACATATTTGATAATGTGCCTACTATGGCGGACATATTACTTCCTGAAACATTGCAAGAAAAAAAGGATTATTTAATTTTAGGTTATAACAAATTCACAAGAATTTTTGCAATGACAATATACCCTGAACAGACTTGGGTTAGTTGGCTAGATGATTTATTTCAAATTGGAAATATAAATATTTCTGTAAAAATAGAGCCTTCTTCAAATGGAAATGTAATTAATCAATTAACAAGAAAATTAGTACAAAGCCAGTCTGAATATGCAACATATTCAAGGCAAGGTAATATCTTACATTTACCTGAACTTGAAAAACAAATTGGAGATTTAGAAGATTTAAGAATGCTAATACAAACTAATCAAGATAAACTCTTTTTTGCAACAATATTCATATCTGTAAATGCTGAATCACTTGACGAATTAAACGAAAAAACAAAGATATTAGAAAGCGAATTAAACAAAAAAACTGCTATGATAAGAACTTTAACATTTAGACAAATAGAAGGATTAAAAACAATGATTCCAACTGGTGAAGTACCTATTCCAAATTATGAAAGGAATATGGTAGCAGGTCGGAATTGCAACTTTAATTCCAATATCTAATCCTAATTTAAGTCATGATAGAGGTATTTTCATTGGAAGAAATATGTACACAAATGCTCCAGTATATGTAGATACATTTATAGGACCTCCAACACTTCCTAATCCTCATGTTTTTATATGTGGTACAAGTGGTGGCGGTAAAAGTGTAGCCCTAAAAACATTAACAGCAAGAAACATTGCGACAACTCGGTTGTGGTGCTTTTTTTATAGATGTTGAAGGTGAATATACAAGCCTTACTAAAATGCTTGGTGGAAAAGTTATCAAAATTGAACAAGGAAAATCTGCAGGTGTAAATCCTTTTGAAATTGAACCTGATACAAAAGGAAATATGCAATTTATAAATATTTTAGATAAAGTTGCTGAAATAAGGTCATTAATTGGAACCATTTGTAGAAATTATGGAAGAACACTTACAGGAGCAGAAAATACAGAAATAGAAATAATAGTAAATCAATTGTATGCAGAAAAAGGAATTACAAGTGATGCTAATTCTATATTTGAGAAAAAAGGTGGAAGATTAGATAATGGAAAATATGCAATAGGAAGAATACCAAAGAAAATGCCAACTTTATCAGATTTTCAAAGAAAACTAAAAGAAAGAGGTAATTGTAAAGAATTAGCAGATATTTTAATTCCATTCTTAAAAGGCAATTCTTTACGGTATGTTTGATTGTGAAAGTAAGATTTTATCTAGTGAAGAAATAATATGTTTCGATATGTCAGAAGTCAAAGATGAATTTACAAAATTATATTCAAGTTTTGTAATTCTTACTTGGGTATGGCAAAAATATGTATTGAAAAATAAAGACAGAAAGAAAATTATTGTATGTGATGAGGCTTGGTTATTTTTAAAATATAAAGAATCATCAGATTTTTTAGTAAATGTAGCAAGGCGTGGTCGTAAATATAATGTGCCACTCTTTATTGGTAGTCAGTTTATAGATGAATTTTTAAATTCGGAAGAACGGAAAAACAATAATAAATATCTGTTCAACTAGATATATTTTTAAGCAAAGTCCTGGTTCGGTAGATGCCGTTGTAGATTTTTTCAATCTATCTGAAGGAACAAAGAATTTTTTAACTGCTGCAAGTCCAGGTCAATGTATTATAAGTTTAAACAATAGTGTTACTGCAATAAAATTTGTAATAACACCTTATGAAGAACAATTTGTATTTACTTAAAAATATAGTGTTTTCCTTATGCCCTATCCTAAAGAAGTAGGAGGTAACAATTTGAAAAAAATATTAAAAAGTTTTGTAATTGTAGTTACTATACTTTTTTTATTATCTCCATTTTGCTTTGCTGAAACTAATTTTAAGGAGCAAATAAGTGAAGAAGATGGTTCACTTTTTGAAAAAATAATTGCTGAATGTATTGGAGGTATTGCTCAAACAATATTTGATTTTACAACTCGGCGAAGATTCAACCGTAGGATTTGAAGATTATGATGAACTTATATTTAATAATAAGCAAAGTAGTGATAGTTTATCCCCTTTTACCACTGAACTTTGGAATAAAACTATGAATTGGTACAAAGTATTTGCAATTATTTCTGGAACACTTATTTTGATTGCTATCTTTATTTTATCATACAAAATTATGAATGCTGGAATGAATACATCTAAAAAGAATGAAGCAAAAGATAGCTTAATGAGATTATGTTTTGGTGGTATTGCTATTGCTCTTGCTCCACTATTTATAAGACTTCTTTTATATGTAAATAATAGTTTTGTTTATCTTTTAGTAACAGCTGCAAACAGTGGTACTTTAGAAGCCTCTCTTGGAGAAAGTATGCTAACAAGTATAAAGACTGGAAATGCTATAACAACAGCTTTAGTTATTGCAATGTTTATATATTTATTTGTTAAGTTAAATATAAAATTTATTGTAAGGCAATTCACAATAATTATATTTACAATATTTACACCGATTGCAGCATCTTTATGGATAATAAATAAAAATGTAACTGCAGCGGCTATTTGGGGTGGACAAATTATAATGAATATATTTATGCAATTTATATATTGCTTTTTATTTTTGATTTATTTAGCCTTTTTACCAAGTGGAGGCGGTTGGGCTGTATCTTTAATATGGGCTATGATGATATTGCCTTTAGCTGATGCTTTAATGAACTGTTTACAGAATTTAACCTCTCGTATTGCAGGTGTAGATAATGAACAAATGACAAATAGAGTAATTGGTATGGGAGCAATGGCTGGTTTTGGATTAGCAACTATAAAAGAACAATTTAAAACACCATCATCATCTGATACCGGAAATAGTGGAAGCTCTAATAATGACAATTCAAGTGGTGGTTTAAAAGGATTAGTATCAAGAGCAAAGGCAGTTGTAAATCCTACAATGAATTTGAGTGCAGAAAAAGACTACAATGGTAATGTAAATCCAATTAGAAATGTAGTACCAAAAGAAAAAAATAATGAAAAGAATACAATAAACATTCCTAAATCTAATGGAGAAAATAAAAAAAGTTTTAGCAAAGGCAATAAAATTAATCCTAAATCTATTGCAACAGGAGTTGCTAAAGGTAGTGTCAAAGCTACAAGTGCATATCTTGGACTAGGTGCAAAAATGGTTGAGGGCGATTTTAGTAGTTATTCACGAAAAAATAATATACAAAGAAAAAAGAATTTTCAAAACACAGAATATAAATTAGCAAATGATAAAGCTAAAATGCAGAAATCAGGTGATAATAATGAGCATACAGAGTAAAGCTAAAAGTAAGGTCAAAAAAGCAGTTTTTAAAATCATAAAGCCGTTTTTACCATTTATAGTAGTTATTTTAGGAATTGTTTTTGCAGTATGTACTGTTGTAGATTCGCTTTTTACTACTGAAGAAGATATGCAAATTGCTGAACTACTTTCTAGTGATAATTACGAAGAACAGTATGCAGAATGGCTAAAAGAAAAAGAAGAATCTCCAACTACTATAACAAGTGGGACAAGTTTAGTTTCAAAGCGGTATGTTTATATGGCCTATTCCTGGATATACAAGTATAACATCTCATTTTGGAATGAGAACGCACCCTATAACTGGGATATATAAATTACATAGTGGTACCGATGTAGGAGCTCCTATTCGGTGCTAATTTTGTAGCAATGGCAGACGGCACTGTTATAAAAGCTACATATAATAATGCGTATGGAAATATGGTAATAATAGACCATCGGAAATGGAATCCTTACTTTATATGCACATGGCTCTGAAATATTAGTCGAAGTTGGTGACACAATAACTCAAGGAACGCCTGTCTTAAAGGTTGGTTCAACAGGATATTCTACTGGTGCACATGCACATTTCGAGGTTCGAATAAATGGTAGTTATACAGATCCAGAGGAGTATTTTGAATAAAAGGAGGTAGTAACAAGTGGTATTAATTTTTACTGATAATGAACAACTAGATAGAGATTTAAGTAAAAAAATAGAAGATAGTAGAATTGTATATTACCCTGAATATATCCTAGAAGAAAAAGAAGCTACAACTCTAGTTGTTACATTACAACCTAACAAATATAATTTCAAAGACTTTATGTTTAAAGTTAGAGAAAAAAATATACAAGTTATTCTTATTTTGGAAAATGACAAAGTCAAAGAATTAAAAGATGCATTAATACTTGGTATTTATGATATAATTTTTGATCCATTTGACTTAGAAGATATTTGTCAAAAAATTAGAAATCCAAACCCATTTTCCAGAATTTCAGAATATATAAAAGATATTATAGGACTAGAAACAAACTAGTTCTATTTTATTGCAGAATTTAAAGAAAGGAGGGGATTTTTTTGAGTAAAAAGATTAAAAAAGCTCTTACAGTTTCTATCATTATCGTTCTAGTTATTGTAGCTATAATAGCAACATTTTTCATTATAAAATATTTTATTGAAAAAAATAAAATAGATACAGTATATGAAATTTATAATGATGAAGATGTGCAAGATAGAATTAACTCAGAAGATACAATAGATGATTTAATGTTACAAATTGATGGAGAAAGTGTAGTTGGTGTTATCAAAATTGACAAAATAGGTTACGAAGGTCTTGTATATGAAGGTACTTCATCAGAAACACTTGATAAAGGCATAGGTCATTTTGAAAATTCTCCATACTTAGAAGGTAATGTATGTCTCGCAGGACATAACTATACGAGTGTATGGAAAAAACTATATACTTTAGAAAATGGAGACACAATTAACTACACAAGTTTTCTTGGCACAAAAGAGTATGAAGTAAATACTGTTACAGAAATTAGTGAGACAGATTGGACTTTACTTGAAAATACAGATGAAAATTGTATAACTTTGATAACTTGTGTTAAAGGAAAACCTAGTCTAAGGCTTGTAGTTCAAGCAACAGAGGTAAAATAAATTTTCTTTACTTGAGCATTGTCAAAACAATATAAAAGATGTTACCCTATTATATAAGAAATATGAAAGGGTGATGCTTTATGAGTAAAAAGAAGATTTGTATAATAATTATTGTAATAGTTGCTTTTATTATAATAGGTTCTTTATTAGTTATATTTTTAAACGATAACAAAAAAGTAGAAGAACAAGAAGAAATAGAAGAGACTCAATTAGAAGAAGAAAATACTGTTGATGAAAATATAATAGAAAATGAACTAGAAGAAACTAATATAGAAGAAAATGCAATTATAGAAAATATCTCTACTGATGAAACAATACAAAATGAAACCACAAATAATACTTTAACTACAAATAAATCAAGCCAGGAAAGTACACAAAATCAAAGTAACAAAAGTCAATCATCAAGTGTTACTAAAACAGAAACACAGACACAGAGTACAACACAAGTTATGACAAATCAAAATACACAAGAAAATAATCAGACAGAAACTAAAGAAGAAAGTACAGCAGTAGTACAAGAAACAAATACAGAAGAATATGTAAGAAATGATAGTATGATTAGTAAGATTAAACAAGTAATACAAGCAAATGAAACAGAAAATATGAAAAATTTAGGATATAGCATCGTAGTAGATTCTTCTATTAAAACACAGACTAATCAATTTACTTATACAGAAAGTAGAGTGATAAATGCAATAAAAAATAAATTTGGGACTATAAGGATTTATGCAGAAGATTATTACTGTAATGGTCAACTAATCATGACAGAATGCTACATATTATAAAAATTAAAAGCACTTTAATTGGTGCTTTTTTAAATGCAATATAGTGTTTTTCTCTTATAAAAAGCCTTTCAAATATATATTTATAGGAGGAAAAATATATGGTAAAAAAATATTCAAAAAAAGCAATAGTAATTTTGTTAATACTTTTAACTTTGTTTTCTACATGTTCAAACTTAGTTTTAGCAGCAACAGAAATTAGTTCTGCTCTAATAAGAAACGGTGGAGATTGTGGATACCACCTTCAATATTGGACTGGTAGTAGCTGGAGCTATGTAAAAACTACATACACTTATTATGAAGAAAATGGTGTTCAATATCCTGCATATTGCTTGCAATCAGATTTGCCAGGTGTTGGAGAAAGCAGTGAATATGTTGTAAATGTAGATGAATTAATAAATGATGTTCGTTTATGGAGAGTTGTAATTAATGGTTATCCATATCAAACACCAGAATCTATGGGACTAGAAAATAAGTATGATGCTTTTGTTGCTACAAAACAAGCAATTTATAGTGTTTTAGACGGAAGAGATGTAAATAGCTATTATAACGGAGCTGATAGTAGAGGTCAAGCAATTAAGAATGCTATTATAAATCTTGTAGATATTGGTAGAAATGGTACTCAAACGCCATCAAATACAGATGTTACAGCTGTTAAAGTAGGAGAATTTACTGAAGATGGAGATTATTATTATCAAGAATATTCAATAAGTTCGCCTGTTGAAACAAGCACATACACAATTACTGCTACAAATGGATTACCTGAAGGAAGTCAAATAACAAACACATCTAACACAGAACAAACTACATTTAGTGCTACTGAAAACTTTAGAGTAAGAATACCTAAATCAGAATTAAATAGTGATATTAATGTGACAATAGCATTTCAGGCGAAATGCAAAACATATCCAGTCTTTTATGGACAAACGACAGTATCAGGCACACAAGATTATCTATTGACTTTTGATCCATTTGGAGATGTTACAGGTCAAGTTAATCTAAATATACAAACAAATACAGGAAAAATAAAAATTGTAAAAAGTGATGAAGATACAAATTTACCAATAGAAGGAGTTACTTTCCAGCTAACTAAAGAAGATGGTACAGTCGTAGCTAATGCTACAACTAATGAAAATGGAGAGGCTACATTTTCTTCACTTTATCAAGGAAACTACATATTAACGGAAGTTGCTACAAATGATAATTATATTTTAAATGATATGTCTTTTGATGTATATGTAGAATACAATAAAACTTCTACACAAGAAGTTACAAATGAACACAAAAAAGGTGATTTAACAGTTTATAAAGTTGATAAAGATAACAACCGTATTGCATTAGGAGGTATTACTTTCGATTTATACAGTGAAGAATTTGGAGAAGTAATTGGAAGTTATGTTACAGATGAAAATGGAGAAATCTATATTGAAAACTTAAGAATTGGAAACTACACTTTAATAGAGAAAGAAACAAACAAGTGGTATAACTTAGCTGAAGATACTACAGTTGAAGTAGTTTGGGATGCTGATACAGAATATACAATTGAAAACGAACTTATGAAAGGACAAATTCGTGTAATTAAAGTAGATGAAGATGATAATGAGGTTAAACTTGAAGGTGTAGAATTTGAAGTTTTAGATAGTGATGGTAATGTTTTAGAAAAAATTATTACTGACGAAAATGGAGAAGCTTTAACTCAAAGATATCCAATAAGAGATTTTGAAACTCTAACTTTAAGAGAAGTAAAAACACAAGAGGACTATGTTTTAAATGAAGAACCTCAAACAATAGAATTAACTGAAAATGAAATAACAGACATAGTATTTGAAAATGAAAGAATAAAAGGTTATGTTGAAATTACAAAAGTAGACAAAGATGACAATTCAAAAATGCTAGAAGGAGCAGAGTTTGGACTATATGATGAAGATGATAACTTAATAGAAACACTTGTAACAGATGAAAACGGAAAAGCTACAAGTAGCGAACTTTATAAAGGAAGTTACTATTTAAAAGAATTAGATACAGGCTCTGTATATTATTTACTAAATGAAGAAACTTTTGAGTTTGAAATTATAAATAATGGAGAAACAGTACCAGTAACAATCGAAAATGAAGGAACTGACATTGAAGTAGATGTAGACAAAGAAGGAACTATTGAAATTAAACCAGGAGAAGAAGTAAATTACACTTTTTCAAATGTAGCAAATAATTCTAATGTTTATTTAGAAAATTTTAAATGGTATGACTATATCCCAACAGATTATATAAGACTACAAACTATGACAACAGGTACTTGGAATCAAGATTTACAATATTCTGTATATTATAAAACAAATAAATCTGAAGATTATATATTATTTAAAGAAAATTTAAGTACACAAGAAAACTATGATTTAGACTTTACAACAATTGAACTTGCTGAAGATGAATATATTGTTGAAACAATATTTGATTTTGGAAAAGTAGAAAAAGGATTTAGAGAAGTAACATCTCCAACAATGACTTGTATATCTTTTGATACATTACAAGATGGAGATACTTTTACAAATACTACAAAAACAGTGGGAACATATTTTGGTGTAACTGCTGAAGCAAATAGTGATTGGACAACAATTGTAAATACTCCAGAAAAAACACACAAAACAACACTTCCTCGCACAGGTAAATAATTTTAGTTAGATATAACTATAAATTTGCTCTTCAAAAATAAATTTATAGGAGGAATTGTATATGGATATTACAAATATTAGAATTTTTAAAGCAAAGCAAAGAGGTCCGGTATTGGCCTATGCAAATGTTATTTTAGACAATCAATTTATTATTAGAGGAATTACACTTATTGATAAAGATGGTAAAAGATTTATTTCAATGCCATCTAGGAGAATAAGAAATGGAAAAAGAAACTTTAGAGATACTGCACACCCTCTAAATGAAGAAATAAGAGAAGAATTAACAGGTGCTATTTTTGAAGCATACGAAGATTTTTTGAAAACTGAAGAATAGTATTATCCTTTTATTTGCCCTTACACTATTAAGAAAGGACTTTTTTTATGATCTTATCAGATAAATTATATAATGAATTATTAAATTTAAAAAATGAAATAGAAAAAATTACAAAATCAAAAACTGCAAATGATATTCAAATGGAAAGCTTTTTAAGAAATTTAGAAAAAAGAAGGTATAATATTTTAAGTGAAATAAAATTATACAATAATACCGTAGAATATAAAACAGATAAAATAAAGAATATTAGTTACGAATACAAGGCAGAAGTTATAGATAATACTTTAAAAATATATATATCTGAACCGATGCCATCATATAGAAATTTAAAAACACACGCTTATAAAAATATATTATTAAATATTACAGAAGTAACAAAAAAATATCAAAATATGTTTAATGAAAAAGTTTTTGTATGTATTAAAATATTTGATAACATAAAAGGTTGGGATATAGATAATAAATATATAAAACCAATATTTGATTCTTTAATTGCAAATAAAATTATTGAAGATGATAATATTGAAAAAATGTTTTATGCTACAAGTGGTGTATTTTCAAATGAACCACATACAGAAGTATATGTAACAAGTATTAAAAATGCTGAAAATCTTTTTAAAAATGTATTAGTTTAAAATGTCTTTTTTTTGAATTCTTAAGTTTCAAAAATTATGACATTTTTTATTTTGTAAAAATCCTCTATTTCAACGGTATTAGAGGTGATATAAGACAAATCAAGCTCAACTGGATAGGTGTGTGAGAGCGTCAAGCTATCACATTCCTAGCCAAAGTTCTGTATATGAAAAATTATAAGTAAAAGGTGGTGATAATTATTAAAAGTATTTTTCCAAAGAATAAAAATGAAATTGAATTAGTGAAATTTATTGGTCGTTTTCAATATCTATTAAGTACAGATACTAAATACTTTTTTAATGATACATATTATCCTAAAAGAATAACAAAACTAATAAAAAACAATATCTTAAGAAGATATAAAAAATATCTTGTACTTGCAGAAAATGGACAATATTTTATGAAAATATTAGGACAAGAAACATCACAATTAAGATATGACAAGAAATACACAGATAGGCTAAAATTTATAAGTCATTTGGCAGCATTATATAATAAAGACAAAAAAATATCATTTATCCCATCTTTTGAGCTTAAAGATAAAACTGTATTTACAGAAAGCTCTCGTAAGTTTATAGGAACATTAAATATATTTGGTGTAACATACTTGACTTATCATATATCAGATGAACATACAGAAAAATATATAAGAGCTGTTATTTTTGATCTTCAAAAGGAAACGATTTATAAAAATATCTTAATACTTATACATGATATAAATAGATTAAATTTAAAAGATTTTGCATTTGGTTTTAATTCTGTTGTTATTTGTGAAGATAATGATAAAAAACTAGAAGATTTAAAATATATACATCAAGTTAATTGGCCAAAAATAATTCAAAGTACATATAAAAATACAGTTCATTTATCAGAATTTCATTTTTGTGATTATACAAATAACAGTGATAAATATATTTCAACTTTTTATTTATTAGATACAGAAAAGATTAATAGAATATCACTATTTTTAAAAAGTAATGAAGAAAAACAAGCTGATATCATTTGTCCTGAAAGTATAGTTCAATATTTGGGAAAAGAATTACCTTTAGCAAACTATAAACTTATTAATATATCTGATTTCATAGAAAAAGATATAAGAGTTTATGACTAAAAAGATTTTTCTTTATATATTAATTATTGCAATTTTTATTTTAAATATATTTCTAGATATAAATATAAATAATTATATAAATATTTTAAATTTATGTTTTGGAAAAAATATTGTTCTAACCAAATTTTATTATGCTGTCATTTGTTTCATAATTGCTTCTATTTCTATTTTAATTATATTAGACATATTACTTGTTGTCTCAAAAAAGAAAATTGAAAATAAAGGCATTAATTTTAAAACAGAAGATGGTACTTATGGCACAGCAAGTTGGATGCCAGAAGATGAAATGGAAAATGTACTTGGAACAGGAGATATTCCTGGTATTATTTTAGGTAAATATAATGAAAAAATAGTAAAACTACCATTTGAAAGTTATTTCAATAAAAATATATGTGTATTTGGTAGTTCTGGCAGTATGAAAACTACTGCTTTTTTACTTACAAATTTATTAGAATTATCAAAGTACAAAAAGTCAATTATTGTAACAGATCCAAAAGCAGAAATATATAGGACTACTTCTAGTTATTTTAAAAGCATTGATTATACTGTAAAAGTATTTAATTTGAAAGATATGAAACATAGTGACAGATGGAATCCTCTTGCAGAAAATGAAAATATAAATGATGTTCAAACAAGTGCTAATATAATAATTTCAAATACACAAAAGAAAACTGGAAAAGATGAATTTTGGCCAAGAGCAGAGGAAAATTTATTAAAAGCATTTGAATTTTATTTTTTACAAATACTTGTAGAGCAAAACAATTTAACTAATATTTATAAAAAAATAGCAAGTGGTGATATAGGTGAAATAGACCGTATGTTTAAAGAACTACCAAATGAACATCCTGCTAAAATGAGCTATAACATATTTGCAAGTGGCTCAGATACTATAAAAGCAAGTGTTATAACGGGCTTGGGTACTAGACTGCAAACTTTTCAAAATGAAGATTTACAACAATTAACCTCTGCAAGTGATATAGATTTAACCTTGCCGGCTAAACAACCTTGTATTTATTATATCATTACAGATGATATGAACGGAGCATATGACTTTTTAAGTTCATTATTTTATACATTTCTTTTTATAAAATTAGTTAGATATGCAGATTCAAGACCAAATGGAAGATGTGATGTAGATGTTTTCTGTTTTTTAGATGAATTTGCAAATATACGGTCAAATTCCCGAATTTAATAAGAAGATTAGCACAGTTAGAAGTAGAGGACTACGGATTAATACCAATAACTCAAAATAAACGGTCAAATGGACAGCCGTTATCCTAATAAAGTATCTGATGAAATAATAGGAAATTGCGATACAATTCTTAGTATGGGTGTAACAGATAATTTAACAGCTGGATTTTTTTGTGATTTAATTGGTGTTTCCACAGCAGAAACTTCATCTTTAAAACTAGAAAACTCATTAGAAGGAGAAATTGAAGAATATGGCCAAAAAAATATTTCCACTTTAAAAAGAAACTTATTAAACAAAGATGAGATATTAAGATTAGATACATTCAAACTAATTGGTATCTTAAGAGGAAACAAACCATTATTGCTAGATAAAATGATATATACAGAACATCCTCTATCTAAAAAATTAAAAGATGTTTCTGTAAGTAATTATAAACCTAATTGGAATGACAATAAACAAGTTGAAACTGAACTTAAAATAACAGAAAAAACTAAAAAAGATTCTTTTGATAATGAAGAATTTGAGGAAATTACATTTGATAATTTTTGATAATATGTTATAATATCGGAAAATAGTAAGTTTATGAGAAATATGAGGGAGGTACTATATGCTATGAAAAGTGAAAAAATTTATACTTATGATGTTTATAATAATAAATATATAGCAGATACAAATAAATTAAATATATCTGTGCATGTTTACGGTATTGTGATAGAAAATGAAAAGATATTAATTTCTCCACAATTTGACGGATATGATTTTCCAGGTGGTACTGCAGAAAATGGGGAAACACATATTGATACATTAGTGCGTGAAATAAAAGAAGAAACAGGCTATTTGGTAGAACCAATTGAATTACTAAAT
This sequence comes from uncultured Clostridium sp., assembly GCA_964449925.1. Taxonomy (GTDB): domain Bacteria; phylum Bacillota; class Clostridia; order TANB77; family CAG-508; genus CAG-269. Next base: position 22,032 of record CAYVCM010000003.1, on the reverse strand, counting down.
ATATATACCTCTTTTTTTCATCATACAAAAAAGAATAAGGATTATCAAAGTTATTTGATTTATTATTTAGTTAAAATAGTTGATGGAGAAATTTCAAATGAAGGATTTGATAAAGATGAGAAGGAATACGCAAAAACTGCAAGATGGGTTAACATTAAAGAATTAAAAAATATGAGACATGCTAATAGCATAAATGTAGCAGATGAATTGATAAATAATGCTTTGAAAAAAATTAATAAAAAAATACTATGAAAAACTGTTAGAGATAGGTAATTTGTGGAAGGATATAGTGTTATGAAAAATAAAAAAAGTATTATTTTAATTATAATTATAATTGCAATAATAGTTATAAATATTATTTTTAGAAAGCATAATGATAAAAGTGTAAATGAAAATGTTATAGATACAAATACTACTAATAATGAACTAGTTGATACAAATGAAGAAGATATTGAAGTTCGATATAATTCTACTTATGGAGAAATTTTTAAAATAGAAAATAATATTATTTATTACGGAGATGCAGAAGCAGAAGAAGAAAATGATTATTTATCACAAAAAATCCCAGAAAATAGTAAGATTATTAATTATGAAAATGAAGAAATAATAAGCATTAATGATATAGAAGTTGGAGATTATATAACTTTATATGTTCCAATTCCAGAATCTATAAACGCTCAAGCAATTATTATAGTTGCAAAAAAAAATTATATTATAAACCAAATAGAAGATCAATTATTACACAAAAAAGAATTTAATGGAAATCTAGATTATTATAATGAATCAGAAAATTATATTATAGTAGAAATAGCTTTAGAAAACAAAACGATTGAAAATATGCCAGTTCAGCCAATGTATTATTTAGATTTGCGTGTTGGGGATAATACAGAAACTTATTTAGGTTGGAAAGAAGATAATCCAAATTCAAATTATGGTTATCATGTTCATGAATTATGTACAATAGAATTAGAAAAGGAAATTACAGATTTATCAAATAAATATATGGTTAAATCTATTGAGTTTATCGCAGACTAATAAATTACAATTTCTATTCAACTATTTATATAGTCTAGAAATAAGTGAGCATTTACCTTAAATGGTAGATGCTTTTTGTATTGGAGGTGAAAATTTGGAAAAAATAACATTAAAAGAAATTTTAAGAAGTAAAGAAGAAAAAAGAATACTTACTGGAATAATTACAGGAATGGAAGATGAATACTATAAATTAAAAAATAAATATATTCCATGTGCCATTGTATGGTATGGAGATGTAAAAGTTCTAGTCCCTATAACACATTTAAAATTAGATAAACAAAATAAATCTATAATTCGTGGAATGATAGGAGCAGAAATTGACTTTATAATATTAGAGTATGATGAGGTTGCAAATATAGCAATAGGAAGTCGAAAAGATGCAATGGAACTACGCTCAAAGATAGAATTACCTAATTTAAAGGTTAATGATACTATAAGAGTTCGTATAGTTGGAATTGGTGTTAAGCATATTGTCGTGGATATGTATGGAAAAGAAATTATTATAAAAGCATCAGACTTAAAACATACATATATTGTTAATTGTAAAAGTCTCTATAAAGTTGGAGAATATTTAAAAGTAAAAATTAAAAAAATAGATTTACAAAATAATATATATGAATTATCAGCAAAAGAATTTGAGGAGAACCCATTTAGCAATATTAGAAAATATATAACTATAAATGGTGAGTATATAGGTACAGTAATTGCATTTCCTAAAAATAACTCTGGTGTTATAGTACAATTAGATAACTTACAAGTAACAGTTTTAACAAGAATTCCAGCAAGATTCAATAATTTTCCACATTTTGCCGACAAAGTGTTGATAAAGATAACTGAAATTAAAGAAGATAAGAAATATGTTTATGGGTATCTAATGCGAATAATTTAAAAATCCTCTAATGTTCGCTTGTTTTTTATTGTAAATTATTGTAATATAGTAGCAACCTTTCGCTTGAAAAGGTTAGTCTTTTTCTTAAAGGCGGAAAGGGGGACTAATATTGAATAACTGCGATTTAATTTTGCATTTTGTTGATAAGTACATAGAAGAAAAAGAAAAAAACTTTTTCTTACAACAACAGTTAGAACAACAAAAACAACAAATGCAAAATGACAACAATGTTAAGACTAATAGAAAGCAGTAATTAGTCGATAGAGCAGATTCGTGGTCTGCTCTATTTTTTAATAAAAAAATCTGTGCATTCGTGGTACACAGATAACTAAATTGAACAACTGCGATTCAATGTTCATTTATTTTGTACTTAAATAATAACATATTATTAATCTTTTGTCAAACTCAATTTGAAAATTAATGTTATTAGACTAAATCTATAATTATTATATGCTAAATTTCAAAAAAATCAATACTGCAGTAGTATTTTTAGGAGGTTTTATTTATGTTAGAAGATGAAAAAAGAAAAATAATAAATTTTGTTCAAGATTTTGGTTGTTGTACTTTAAAACAATTACAAATATTATATAATAAGCCAAATGACAATTTTAGAGATATTTTACAAGGAAACTTTGTAAATAAAAAAGGTGATATTTTTGTATATCACAATGCAACTATTGATATGAAAATGATATATGCATTAGATGTTTTATGTAAGTACAAAAAAAGACTGAAAGAATATTACAAAAGATATGATCCAGTTTATATAACATTTCTTACAAATGAAAATACATTATATAATATAATTGTAACTAATAAAAGTGATGAGCAAGGTGTTCTAAAACTATTAAAAAATAATGCTCCAACAATTCCTGAAGCAGATAAATTTATATTATTGTTTGAAGATGAAAATTGTTTTGATAATATTATTTGTTCTACACCATTTGCATACTGTATTTATCCAAGTCTTAAGATAGTTCAAAAAAAGAAAAAATGATTAAAAGTTATAAAAAGGAGAGTATCTAAAAATTTAAATACTCTCCTTTGAGTTAATTGAAAATGTCAGTTTTAATTTTCTCATACAAGGATTTTAACATCCTTTCTTCTTCTTTTTTATCTTCTTCTAGAGTTCCATCAATTTCAGCTTTTTTAATAAAATTATCAAAGTCAGCTTTTAATTGTTTTTCTAACTGGTTAAAGTCAATTTTTTCTTGAGGAATATATTCCCGAAATTTAGACTTACGCCATCTATCTTCTAATTTCAAAAATGATGGACCTCGATAATAGTAATAGTGGCTTGAGACATAAGCAATTACTTCAGCTAAGTATCTTTGCCTCGCTAATATAGCCCTTTGATCTTCAACTTCGTACAAAGAATTGTAACATTCTTGTACAGCTGCTTGATCTGTTTCATCAATATAGCGTTCGTTTCCACAGGTTGCCCTGTGTACTATATTTGCAAAACAATTTAAAATTGCACATTTAATAACAAGTGCATATTCATTTGGAAAACTTGTTTTTTTACAAATACTTACAAGTTCAGTGGCTGAAGTGATCCAATTGAAATCTCCTGCTTTGCTATCATTTACTACCCGTTCACAAAGTTGTTTGGCAGTTAGTAAACATGCACCACTATCATAAGACAAAACCAAATACTTTTTTTCAAAAAAACTCATTTTTTCTCCTCCTCAAAATAGTCATTTTAAAATTATCTATATTGTCTATATATTAACCTGTAAAAACAGGGGAATAAGGAAATAAAACTAATATTCTATTAGTATATCAATTTTATCACGGTCTTATGTAAAATACAATCATTTCGTTTAAAAATGATAAAATCTTTTTAATCTATTTATAAAAGTATATCATACAAAGTATAAAAAAAATAGCCTACCCTATAAAAATATAGAGTAGGTTATATAAATATGTTCTTTTTACACTCTTAATACTATTTCTTGTTCATTATAGAATTGTACTATATTCCTTTTGCTTTTATGCAACCTTTTTTAATTTATAAAATGTTAAAAAGTCATCATTTAATACCTCTTTAAAATCATTTATTGCTTTCACTTGTAATTCATATCCTAATGGTATTAAGTCTCTAAATACTCGGTTTATAATATAATCCAAGTTATCATTTCTATCTATTTTAAAAGTAAATAAAATATTTTGAATATTGGTATTATCAAGTATTTTTAATATTTGTTTTGAATTGCTAATATTAGAAAAAGCAATTATTGGTATCTCTAATGCTTCTTCAATATAATTTCCTAATAAAAAATTATCTGTTAGAACGACTGTATTTGTATCTTTTCTTATATTTCTTTTAACTACAATATTTTTAATTGCTGTACCATTTATTTTACCCTTACTTGAAAACCATAGGTCTTGGCTTCCATTAAATTTATTATCTAAATGTATTGATAATGCTTGTATTCTTTTTTGTTCATCAAATACAGGTATAAAAAATCCTTTTGGGGCAGTAAAATTCCAAACCCAGTCTTCATCCTGATAAAAACCAGGTATTCCTGACAAATCATATTTTCTTTTTAGCTTATTTGCAGTCAATCTTCGTAAAATAGTATCTTTTGGAATAGTACGGTACATTTTTTCTTCTATATCACTATTTAAAAAGCCCATATTTTCTAATTCTTTTTTATGACTGGCTTTTAATTTTAGCATATTTAAAAAATCTCTATATACTTTATCCCTTGTTTCAATGTCTGCTAGTTCATTTATAGGGCTTATTTCAATATGTGATTTATTCATTGAAAAACACTCTCTATCTAGTAATTCTTTAAATGCCATTTTATTATCAATATTTCTTAATAAAGCATATAACCCTATACTATAACCACCTTTGCCGCATCTACTGCAACAGTATTTATTATTAGTAGGGTTTAAACTTAAAGTAGCAATTTTAGAATTTTTGTTATAACCGACAAAATGGGCATATTGCTTTTACTTCTGTTCCTCTTGTATCAGTAATTTCTAAACTTAAATGATATGCAACATTTAGTATATTTATATGCCTTTGTACTTCAATCATATCTAGTTTATTCATAGCTCCAAATCCTTTCTAAATAGCAATTTGTAAATTACCATTATTATAAAAATCTTCTAATTTTTTAATGAAACTATTAGCACATTTTTGTATTTTATCTCCTAGTTCAATCAATAATTTAATGTCTCCATCTACCCAAGAAGTAATGTAATTAAAACTACAAATAGAAGTATCTAAATCAAAATAATCAGCTACAATAAATGCAACTGATTCAACAAATGTTTCAGATAAATCTCTATTTTCTTTGTAATCAAAATCATCATAAAATGCATGGGTGAGTTCATGTAACAACACAGATACCTTATCATCAATAGATAACGATTTTTTTATAACAATTCTTTGGTCTTTTTCAAGCCAATAACCTTTTGTATTTCCCAATATGTCTTCTTCTTCAATTAAATATGGTGAAAAAGATTTTAAAAATACAAAAAAATCTTTTTTATTACAGCTATTTAGGGTATTTTTTTCTAATGGTAAAGGCTCACCAACAGTTTGAGAAATATCATATACATATGTATATCTATATGTCATATATTCTACTTCTTGCTCTTTTTTATTTTCATCTAATAAACTATCTTGTCCTTCAATTATTTTAGTGTATTTTCTTTTTATTGGATAAATAATTTGTATTCCCTTAGAGCCTTTTTTTAATTTTCTTCCCATTGACTGCCATTTTTTAAATCCTGCAACTCGTGTTGCTTCTTTCATTTGAGAATATATAAGAATTATATTATTAAAACTATATTGATGAAAATTTTTACTAAATTTTAAAAATCTTTCATATTCTCCAGAAGATATAATATTTGTTACACCATTTACTATTTTGTTAAATAATTCTTTGGTTTTATCTGCTTTATCTGTTTTCTTTTTCATATTTAAGCTGCTCCTTTCAATATTTTTTGTTCCCATTTATTTAAAAATGCCAACTGTGTTTTGCTTGGATTATCATTATTTTTAATTCTACTTTGTACGACCTTATTATATTGTACTTCTACTGTAACTAATGATTTTTTGGGACTATCTATACTTCTCATAAAATATATATCACTATTCCCTTTTGCATAATCTTCTGCATAGGTTCTAACACAATTATTTTGTTGTTTACTTTCATTTTTCATAGCATTTAAACTAGGTGCTGGTAATATAATAAAATTATCATCTTTATATTTATTTTTGGATAATTCTTTTGCTCTTCTTAAGATTGCTTCTTTTAAAATTTTACTGCTTTGAACTCGAAATTGTTTTTCTAATTCATCATGTGCTTCTTTTAAGTTTTTAGGAAAAGCATATCTATTGTTTTTTAAATCAAGACCTATCAATTTTGCAAATTTTAAATAATCTTTATATAAATATATATCAAACTTTTTATTTTGCATTTTTGAATATTTTATAAAACGATTTAAACTAATGTATTTTGAGATTTCTTCTAAAATATTAGTGTTATCTCCATAAGTAATAAATTTTTCCAAATATCTTATTTTTCTAATATCCTTTTCTTTTAGCAATCTTAGTAACTTTAATTGTGCATATGTAATATTGTGTTTTTTCATGAATTGGTAGTAATCTTTTGAAACTCCAAAAATCGTTTGAAAAGAACCACCATAACTAAAATTTTCTGCACATAATGCTAAATTATATAATTTCATTTTTGCCAATCTTTCGATTCTGTTTATAGCATAGTCATCTTTATCTTTAATTAGTTTTAATAAATCAATGTATGTAGAATGTTTTGCTATATCCCATATACAAGAATACCTAAGTTTAGTATCTTTAAGTAATTTCTTTATATTATTAGGAAATACTATTGAATAATCAATCAGTGAGTAACTTCTAGTATATTCTCTCCACTTTTTAGGATTAAAATAACTATTATCACCATGATATATGTATATATGACATTGACATCTTGATACTCTATCATTTACATATACATTCCTATAATAAGTATTTGTAGGTATTTCTCTTGCAAATTCTACAACAGAAGAATAATGTTTATGTAGTGCATCTATAATTGTTTTTAATTCAAAATATCGAATTACAAATGTATCATTTACCATATCTAAAATAGATAAATAATCTTTAAATTCATAATATTTTAAGTTACTTCTTTTGATTAAATATTTATTATGACAATTAGGACATATTACTTCTTTGTTTACTTTTTTCTTACTAATAAAGTTATGATTACAATTAGTACAATGACATTGATTTTTGCTTGATTTTATAATTAGGTTATGATATTTTTCTTGCTTTTCTACAAACATATTCCAGCCTTTTGGAAGTTCAGAATAGTTATCTAGTTCATTAAATATTTCTCTATATGCTTTTTTTACATATCCCATTATTTTTGCACCTCCTCAAACATTGAAATTTGAGGATTATATTCTTTTTCTTCAGACTTTTTTTCCTCTTTTTCATCTTCTTTTTTTGTTTCTTTTTTATTAGTTTCAGGGGTTAGATCTTTCTTTTTTATACCAAGTTCTTCGTTTGTATATTTAAAGTAATTAGTAGCCCATAAATATACAACTTGATCATTCACCATTGCTACATTTCCTTGTTTTAGTGCCTTTGCTTTTTCATATACATATTCATACATTCCTTTAATTGTTTTTTCTTTATTGTTAAACTTTTCTTGTAATTCAGGTTTATTTTTTATATTATTAAAAATATTAGAGACAGCAAAATCATTCATTTCTAATACTTCTAGTTCTAATCTTTCTATACCTTCCATATTTTTGCTCCTTTCAAATTACTTTTTTAAATCTTTGAAAAAGTGGATTGTTACCTTTTTCTATTTCCATATATTTTTGATAATTATTAAGACCATATTTTTGAATTTTTAGTTTTCTTTCTTCTAGGACATCTTTAATTAGTTGTGATATTTCTTCAAAGGTATAAAAATAGGAGATAAGATTTTTAGAATATGTAATCTTATCTCCACTATATCCTTTTACAATATTAAATCTATAATGATATTTCTTTTTTCCACTGTGGTTAGAAATTCTAATACCACAACAAACGCCATAGTCTAATTTAAGATAGATAGAGTTTGTTGTAATTGCATCGTATCTATGAATAATAAATCCTAATTTTGATAACTCTTTTATTAGAGTTTGAGCCATCTGCTTTTCATCCATAAATTTTATGCAACTTCCTCTAGAATTTCATTAAAATTTATATATCTATCTTTGTTAAGCTTTTGAGTAATCTTTTTCATAAATGGTCTAATTTTTTCTATTTCTTCTTCAGAAACATTTATCCTTGTTACTTTTGCGATTTTGGTTCCATACTTTGTTGGTGCTATAACTAAATCACCAACAGATACTTTTAATTCTATAAAGTATGAATAATCTCGTCCATTAAAAGTTCTTGGGAAAAAATCATCTTCATATTTGACTGTAATTATATTTGTTTCCATACTCATTCCTCCTTAAAATGGCAAATCATCACTACCTAATATTTCTTCAGCATTGTTATTACTAAAGTCTTGTATAGGCGTGTTAGTTCCATTTAATATAGCATCACTAGGTTCTTATTTCTTTCGTCTTTCAATAAAATCTACTTCTTCAGCAATAACTTCTGTTACATAATGCTTTATACCTTGTTCATCTTCCCAAGTTCTGGTTTCTAGTCTACCTGATATAGCAAGTTGCTGACCTTTTGAAACATATTTTGAAATATTTTCTGCTAACTTATTCCAAGCAATAACATTAAAGAAGTCTGTTTCTCTTTCTTCTCCTTGTTTTACAAAAGCACGATTTACTGCTATGCTAAATGATGCTACTGCATTGTTTGTGTTTTTTGTGTATCTTAATTCTACATCTTTTGTAAGTCTTCCTAATAAAATTACTTTGTTCATATCTTAACCTTCCTTTCTAAATATCCATTTTTACTGTTATAAATTTTAATATGTTTTCATCTATACGATAAATTTTCTCTAAATCATAGACAGTACTAGCTTCTCCAGTAAACTGAATTATGTAGTAATAAGCATACTGATATTCTCTAACTGTATAGGCTAGTTTCTTTTTGCCTAAATCTTCTTCTTTTGAGACTTTTCCATTTTTAATAAGATAATCTTTAACCTTATCTACAACAGCATTTCTTTGTTCTTCTGTAATATCATCTTTAATTAAAAAAATTGTTTCATAATTATTCATAATATAAATCCTTCCTTTCTTACTTATGCAGCTTTTTTAAAGATAACTTCTTTATTATGCTTTCTATTTTTTAGTTTATTTTTTCTTTGTTGGTAGTAATATTCTTCCAAAAATTCATCCTTAAATCTTTCTATCTTTTTCTGATGTTTAGAAAGTTTAAACATATTACTAAATTTCCTTATATCTTTTCTTTTCATTGAGCAAAGTTTTTTATTTTTTATAGAAACAACTAAAAAAGTTCCATACAAGATGCAACCTTGATAAATTCGATTAAACTCATCTTTTTCTGCATTTTGATTAGCAATAATTAAGTTACTTTTACTTGCTCTTATTTTTAATAAATCTTTTCCTATTAAAGCTCTTACGAATTTTAAGTTTCCTGGTATTTTAACTTTTTGTACCTCTTTGTTAGGCATTACTAATAAACATTTGATTTTCATATGTATTCCTCCAATTTAAAATAATTTTATAGCTTAAGACTATGCAGCAATTTGCATAGTCTCATCATCATAATTTGATATTGTTAATTCTTGACCTTTTTGAACTCTTGAAATTAAAATTTGTGTATCTTTTGCATAATCTTCTACAAAATCAAAATCAGCACAACTTTCGCTGTCATCTATAAATAAAGGAAAATTAGTATTAGCGACCTTATTTAACATATTACCAAGTTCAAGCATTGTTGCAATAGTTTCAGAATGTGAAAGATTTTTAAGTTCATTATTTCTATAAAGAATAATAAAATCTTCTTTTAAAATTTCATCTTCTTTTGATACTTTGTAATACTGTATCCTAACATTTTTTAAATGTATAGTTGCGTATTTCATTTTTTCCTCTAAATAGTTAATATATAATTTTTGTGCGACATCTTTTACTTTTTTTATATTTTCTATAAGACTGTATAATTCTTGAATTTTAGTATTAAATTTTGCAATATCTTCTTTTGCTGTCATTACATTTTTTTGATTTATAGTAACAATATTATTGTGCTTTTCTATATCCAATTTTTCTTGTTCTAATGAGTTTATTTTCTCTTTTAAAGTAGTTATTTGTCCTGGATATTCTTCATTATTTGATACACTTTGAACAGAGTACAATTTAGCTTTTTCAACTGCTAATTTTCCTTTTATAATCAAAAGTTCTTTATCTAATTTTATTTTTTTGTCATAAGTTACTTCTAAATCCTCTTTCATATTAAGAACTGTTGTAAGTTTACTTTTTTCATCTAATTCTTGTTTGCATAAAGGACAACATGCATTAGGTGTATTTTTAATAGATAAATATTTTTTCTTTCCTTCTTGCATTTGAGAAAATAGGTCATCTATTTGCTTTTCTAATGCTAACTTTTGTTTTTCTAGTTCATCTACTATTTTTTCTTGCTTTGTCCTTATAGCAGAGTTCTTATCAGTAGTTAAGTATGATAGCTGTTGTCTATCTAAATCAAGTTCTTCATCTTTTTCAAAAGTTAATATTTCACTAATATTAGTCGAATCTATAATACTTTGAGCATAATCTATTTTTCCTCTAATAGTTTTTATTTGATTCTCATACATTTTCTTGTTATCGTTCAATTCTTGTATATATTGAGCCATATTAGTAGGACAGCCTTCTAATAAAGATTTTTCATAATCATTTAGTTTGCTATAAGCTGTGTTTATATCTATCTCAGGTAAATAGCTGTCAATTAATTCTTTTTGTTCTGTTGGCTTTTTATTTAAGAAATAACTTGAGTTTAAAATAGATAAAAATAATTTTTTGTCTTTATAAAATGTTTGTAAATCTTTTTGTTCTATTTTTTTATTATCTAACATGATAAAATTCATTTTGCTATTATATCTATTTTTATATCTGATAAGTATATGATTATCTCTAGCATTATCTATAAAATGTAGTTCAACATAACAATCTTCACATTTTTTATTACCTAACCATACTTTATCATCTCCAGTTAAATTAGTACCTAGAAAAGCCCAAATTATAGCATAAAGAATAGTTGTTTTTCCTTTTGCGTTACCACCTGTTATTTCAGTAATATCATAGATTTTTGTTTCAAAGACATCTTCAAATTTTCTAAATCCTTTTGTTTTTAAAAATGTGATTTTCATTTTTATTCCTCGCTTTCATATTTTTTTATATATTTGTCATCAATCCAATCTTCTGTTCCATCCTCAAATTTAATATTGTAATCAAAAAAGAACGGATCTCGGCAAATGACTTTTCCTTTTTTATTGATATATCTTTTGTCATTGCATTTACCAATTCCGTTTACAATTACAATATCTCCATCTTTAAACTTATTAAACATTATAATTCCATTCCTTTGAGTATTCTTTTAGAACTTCTGTGTTTATAACACAAGTATCTATTGTTTGAGGATTATTTGTATTTAAAGTATCTCTTACAAAACTATTGCAAGGTTCTCTCCAAATAATTGAATCAACGACTTTTAATTTAAGTAAAAAATCTGTCATATGCGAATTTTCAGAATAATTTTTTATTGCAGTAATATGCTCACTATAACAAGTGTATATATCATATACCGTACATGTACTAATAGATCCATCTGTTTTATTCTCAATTGATATTGCCATTGCCTTTTTATCTGCTGCATAACTCCCAACTCTAAAATAGCAATCCTTATAATTTTTATATGTAAAAGTTTTCATAATTAAATCTCCTCCAATTTTTTTTACTTGAATATTGACATTTTTCTGTATTATTTTCTATAATTGTGTAAAGAGTTTTTATATAACCCTTTCGATATTGTGTAGTAGTATATATCCTGACTTATGCTGCTACATCTTTTTTTATTTTTTGTACAAATTTAATATCTTTAGTAAAAACTTTATTTCCAGCTTCTGCTAAATCTAAAATGACATTTGTTCCAGTATCACATTCTGATATTTCATCAATAAATTGTGGTGCAATAATAACTTCTTTTATGTTGTCATACTGGTCGACAAAATTTGCAACTAAATATTTAGTCTCTTTTCCTGCATTCATTAAAGTTTTGTATTCTTTATCTAAAAGTAAGTAATAGTTCTTAAATTTATCATCAGGACTTATATTTTCAGTGTTTTCTAAATTACCATTATTACTTTCTACTACTGTTGTTTCATTTTCTTTTTTATAGGTAGTTTCACTTTCAATTTTTGATGGGATTTTAATAGAGTTATCAACACTTTGTTCTTGTGTTGTGAATTGTTCTGTATCATTTAAACTGTTATTACTTGAAATAAAATCTTCTTTTCTTATAATATCAAGAATATAATTTTCATATGATTTTCCGTCTTTTTTACTTGTCTGTTTTTTCTTTTTTAAGAATAGATAATAATCTCCAACTAATGATTTTCCTAAATACTTTTGAAAATTAAGATATTCATATAATGCAAATATTGACTGATAACCTTTGATTTGCATTCTCCATATTCTGTCTTGGCTTATTTCAGGTAACAAAAATCTTAAATTTCCTTCAAAGAGACAGGCTGGTTTATTTTTTTCTTCTTCTATTATCCTGTGTTTACAATCTTCAGTACATTCTATTGGTTTCCAAATACCTGATACTTTTTGTTTTGCTGTATTTTCTTCATAAGGACAATAACAAACAGCTCCACTTTGATTATATCTAATTCTTCTTACTGTATAAGGGTTCTCATCAAAAAATCTTATATGAATTAGCTTTTTTTGAGGATATTTTTCTTTAAAACGATTTTCTAGAAATGTTAGAGTCTCATTTTCCGCTTTTGCTATAAAATATCCAAGTTCAATGATTTTCTTTCCTTTTTGATTTTGTTCTTGTTTTCCATGTTGAATCTTTCCTGCAAGTGGTAATAAAATACTTTTTTGTTCCATTTTAAATTCCTTCCTTTCACTTAATTTATGCTGCGATTAAATCTTCTAAGTAATAGCAATTTTCTTTGATTTTAGATAAATCAATAGAATAAATAGGGTAAAAAACATCATTTACAATGCACATACCTGTTTGTTCTTTTAATATACCTAAATTTTTAAGTTGTGGTACAAATGTGGGTTTAAAACGATTATCTACAACAATTTCATATTCTTTAAGTTTAACTGTATCTTGTTCTAATGTAATATCTGCAAAATGTGATATTTGATTCACATTTTGATCAAGGCCATATAAACTTAGTTGTAGTTTTCCGTTTGTGTATGATGAACATTGAATAAAACAATTTTTAAATAATGTTTCATACAAGTAAAAATCAAAACCACTTTCCATAACAAAAATCTCCTTCCTCTTTTTTGTTTCTCTGTGTAAAAAGATTTTTTTAAAATCCTCCTTTCCTTTTTATTTGGGCAAAAAAATAGAAAGTATATGTCAAATGTGGGGGAACATTTAACTTTATACTTTCTTATTATTTTAGACATAACAAATAATCTATATATTTGAATATGTTTTAACCCAAGTTTTATGCTGTATATAAAATACAGAAATGCTACTACTAACTTTATTTTAGTAGTTATGCTATAAAGATAAAATCTTTATAGATAGTTATAGAAAAATCTATAACATAATCTTTTATACACATTTATATTGTACTTTGTTTATTTTTAAATTTCAATAATGAGTTTATAAAAAAATTTTTCCTTTATATTTCAATGTTTTAGAGAATTTTTAATGTCCAAAAAAATTTTCTTTACTTGAACATTCCCATATTAAAAATAATTATATAAAATTAAATATGAAAGGAGGATTTAGATATGGATAAACTTTTTTTTACTTTTTGGATTGCCAGGTACGGTAAAGATGAATTTAAAAAATTGACTGATAAAATTTGTGGAAAAATTAAAGTGCCAAAAGAAATAAAAGAAGATGGAATGACTTCAGATGAATACCTATTTAATTATTTTTATATTGTATATTATACAGTGGCATTAAAGTATTTTAATGTAAGCATAGATAAAATCTGTCTTTTAATAGATTTAGCATTTATGCCTGGAGCATGTAAGTTATTTCCACCATCAGAAATATTAGAAGTACAAGAAGAGAACATTCCTCAAATAATATATTATATAGAAAAAGATTTAAAAACATATAATTCAATCCAAAAGTAATCTTTTTCTTATAATGCTCTATATGGTATATATAGGGCAAATATTTAAAATAAAATATATGTAACATAATGATACTTATGCGACATATAACTAAAAAAAGTAATAAGAATTGAATAATATATGTAACATAATTGACTAGAAATCTATAAATTATATGTAACATAATTGCAAGGAGGGAAAAATATGCTTGAAGATTTTAAAAAATATATGATAGAAAATAAATTAAGTGAAAATACTTATAATTCATATTTATTAGATGTAAATAAATATATAAAATATTATAAGGATAGTTATGGTGAAGATTTAAAGAAACTAACTGGATCAGATATTCAAAGTTATAAATCATATTTAAAAAATATAGTTAATCAAAAGCCTTCTACTATAAATAGGAATTTGAATTCCCTTAAAAAGTATAATGAATATTTAGTAGATAAAGGAATACAAAAAGATATAGTAATAGATAAAAGAGATTATATAAAAATAACTACTACCTTTGTAAAAGAAGATGTCCCAGATGAAAAGGATATAAATAAATTAATTCATAAAACTGCAGATAACAAAAGAGATAATTGTATTCTAACACTTGCAATCTATGCTGGTATTCGTGCAAATGAACTTGTAAATATAAAACTAACACATATTCATTTGAAGGAAAGATTTATTGCTATTATAGGAAAAGGAGAAAAGTATCGAGAAGTTACTATAAATGATAAAATGTATAAAGCTATTAATGATTATTTAGAAGATAGAGAAAAAGTTAATCAAGATAATCCATATCTATTTATAGGGAAAAAAAGTAAATATTATAAAAATAAACCTTTATCAAGAAATATAGTAAATAGAATATTAAGTAAATATAATGAAAATGTAAATATTAAAGATTTACACCCACATTTACTTAGACATTTTTATAGTTCACTTGCGTACTATAAAGCAGGATATAGTGAAATACAAATAGCGTCACAATTAGGTCATGCAAGTACGAAAACAACTAGAAGATATATAGATAATCACAATAAAGATATCCTAGAATTATCTAACAGATTATAATTTTAAATTTTATTATTTTTTCGACAATTTTTTCGTGAAATCTATTATACAAATTGATAAAATAAAAATGTGATAATTTTGTCACACTAATAATGAGAATTAAGGTGTTATTATGGAAAATTTAGGAATAGAATTTAGTAAAATGTTTTGCGAAAAGCACGGAAAAAAAGTTTTTCAAGAAATTGTTAAACAAATTGAACAAGAATACAATGGAAAGTGTGATACAAATTATATTGATGCTGTATTCTCAATTTCCTTTATCACATATTTGGGTATAACTGATATAAATAAAATACACTTATTATGTGATATTTCTAAAGATACAGACATAAAAAATCTTCTAAAACTTCATAGAAAGGCTATTTTAAAAATTCAGAAATATATAAAAATTCAAACAAATAAAAAATAACAGAATTGCTGAAAAGTCTGTTATTTTTATTATTATAGGTATAAATTTCCATTTACTTTATAACTTGCAAATGCAAGTGGAAAAACAGCACAGGCATGAATTTTAAGAATGTTCCCTAATTTTTGCAATTTATCTTTCTTGTTAATCAAAACAATTTAATTTCAATATAATTGTAGTTATAACTGTTTTAGGAGTTGGTTTGTAATTAAAAGAAAAATATTTATCTTTTGTTTTGTCACTTTGATAGATATACATATAGTTTGTTGCTCTTATGATACTGGTTTTTACATTTAGTATACTAGTATTATTTACAGTTGCAATATAACTATATACATTTTTTTCTAAATTTTGTAATAATTTTAATTTTTTATTTTTATATATGTATAGTATTGATTCTAATAAATATTGAGTACCTTTGTATTTGAAATCATATCCTAATAAATTTAATTCATTAATAATATATTGTTCTATATTGTTTTGCTTTAACATAAGCATTTTATCCTCAATAATATTTTTGACTTTACAATAGGAATTATCTATTTTATCAATAACATCTATGACCATAGGATGATTTATAATCTTATTAAATGAAGTTGAATCTTCAGAAATAAAAATGATATTTGAGATATTTTTAATTGATTTTATACTATCTAAATTAATCATTTTGAAGTCTAGAATTATTAAGTCAAACTGCTTTTTCCTTAATAATTCTAGTGTTTCTTCTTTATTAGTAGTAATACACATTATTCTTAGATTTTTTATTTCACTAATAATATAGAATATATACTTAATATATTCTATATTATTAGTTGCTATTAAAGTCTTAAATTCCATTATTTTTCCCCTTTTTAATTTAAAGTATATATTTTTTGATAAAGTTTATTTATTTACTTTCAAAAGTATATAATTAAATTGTTAAGAAATTTGTTAAGAAAATTGTTAAGATTTAGTTAAGATTTTGACAATATATTTAATTTAATCTTAACAATTTAAGCTAGATATGATAATATTAGTGGTATCTAGTGATTGGAGGAAATTTCAATGAAAACAATATTAATAGTTGAAGATGATATTGATATCCATAAATTAATAAAAAATATATTAATAGAAAATAATTATAAAGTTATCGAAGCTTTTTCTGGTACAGAAGCTTTGATGTTGCTAGAAAAAGAAAAAGTTGATTTGATTTTATTAGATTTAATGTTACCAGGTTTAAATGGTGAAAAAATTATAAAACAAGTAAACGGTATACCTATTATAGTCGTGAGTGCTAAAGTATCTCAAGAAGATAAAGTAAACTCTTTGTTGGCTGGTGCAAATGATTATATTACTAAGCCTTTTAATAGTGAAGAACTTTTAGCAAGAATATTAGTTCAATTAAGATTAAATAATGATATAAACAAAAATAAATCATTAAAATATAAAGATATATTTTTAAAAGATGATGGACATACATTATATGTCAAAGAAAAAAAAGTGTATTTAACAAAAACTGAATATGCAATACTCAAACAGCTAATTATAAATCAAAATCAAATATTAACCAAATCAAAATTACTTGACTTGATTAGTTATGAAACACTAGATTGTGATGAAAATTCTTTAAAAGTTCATATAAGTAATATAAGAAAAAAAATAAAAGCTATTACGCCTGAAGAATATATTGAATCTATTTGGGGTATAGGATATAAAATATGTGAACAACAAAATCTTAACTAATTCTTAACTGTTTTCTTAACTGCTTTCTTAACAATTTAGTTATAAATTTTTTTAAAAGGAGGTAGCTATGGAATATATATTAAAAGTTGATAATCTTGAAAAAAAATATAAAAAATTTAAGGTTATAAATAATCTTAATATGAATATACCCAAAGGAGCTATATATGGACTTATAGGAAAAAATGGTGCAGGAAAAACTACATTAATTAGATTAATTTGTGGATTACAAAATCCTTCTAGTGGTACATATTCGGTTTATGGTATTCAAAATACAGACAAGAAAATTTATAAAGCAAGAAAAAGGATGGGAGCTATTATAGAACAACCATCAATTTATACTAGTATGACTGCAAAAGATAATTTAATAGAACAGTATAAAGTAATTGGCATTCCATTTGATAATTATATTGAGGAATTATTGGATTTAGTTAAGTTATCTGATACAGGTCAGAAAAAAGTAAAACATTTTTCACTTGGTATGAAACAAAGATTAGGAATAGCACTTGCATTAATAGGTCATCCAGATTTTTTAATACTAGATGAGCCAATTAATGGATTGGATCCTGAGGGAATTATTGATATAAGAGAATTAATATTAAAACTTAACAGAGAAAATGGCATTACATTTTTAATATCTAGTCATTATTTAGATGAATTATCTAAAATAGCAACTCATTATGGTTTTATGAATAATGGAAAAATAGTAAAAGAAATTACTAAAAATGAATTCGAAAATAACTGTAAAAAGAGAATTGAGTTGACAGTAAGCAATATAAAAAAATGTGTTAGATATTTAGAAAAAAATAAGATTTCTTATAAGGTTATTTCAAGTGACAAAATAAATATCTATGATTTTATAAATATTACTGATTTGGTTAATGACCTTTCTGCCCTTGATTGCAAAATAAATGATTTTCACGAAAGAGAAGCATCTCTTGAAAGTTATTATATAAACTTGATAGGAGGTAAGGAAAATGTATAATTTATTAAATGCTAATTTCTTTCGATTAAGAAAAAACAAAATATTTTGGTGTATAATAGGAATAACTTTGATAATTGCCATAATTTTTCTTAAAAGTAGAATTAATACTAATAATGCAGGAACAACTATAGGAATAGATCAAGTATTATTGGACTATCTTAATATAATAGGAATTACTTTAGCTATATTTACAAGTTTTTTTATAGGAGAAGAATTTACAAATGGTGCTATCAGAAATAAAATAACAGTTGGGTATAGCAGAACAAAGATTTATATTTCAAATTTAATCATTAGTATTGTTACAGGAGTTATTATAGAATTATTTTATTTAATATTTGTTTCTATAATAGGATTACCAATCTTAGGTGGATTGCAAATGTCAATTTCACAATTTTTAGTTATTTTATTAAATATAATAATGATTATTATAACATATTCTTGCATATTCACATTTATAGCATTATTAAGTAATGATATAACAATATCAACGGTTTTTAGCCTAATTTTTGTACTAATTATGATTGTAGTTGGTAGCGCTGTAGCTTTAACTGCAAACTCTTCTGAATACCTTACTAATACTGTTCTAAATGAAGAAGGTAAAATAGTAGAAGTTCAAACACCTAATCCGAATTATCCAGGTATAGAAAAAAAGCAAATAGCTCAAACTCTTCTTTATATTATACCTTCAGGACAGGCTACTCAAATAATTAGTTATAGAGATAATACAAATCATACAGTTTTAGTACTCTATTCTTTATGTGTATCTACAACTATAACTATCTTGGGATTATATGCTTTTAATAAAGATAATTTAAAATAGGAGGAAAAATAGTGTATATATGGTTATATGGCATCATTACAATATTATTTTTATTGATATTGTTTTTTATATTAAAACTATATTATATAAAAAAATCATTAAAACAAATTAGTAGTTCAATAACTGACATATTAGAAACTGAAACTAATGCTCTAATTTCAATCTCTTCTCAAGATAAAGATGTCATAAGGTTAACTAAAAAATTAAATATTGAACTAAAAAAATTAAGAAAACAAAAATTACAATATAAAAATGGTAATCAAGAATTAAAAAAATTAATAACAAATATCTCTCACGATATCAGAACTCCACTCACAGCAATAAGTGGCTATGTAGAATTATTATATAAAAAAAATGATGCAGATAAACAATTAGAATATTTAAAAATAGTAGATTCAAAAACAAATGAATTGATCCTTTTAACTGAACAATTATTTTATTATACAAAAACGCTGGATAATACAATTAAAATAAAAAAAGAAAAAAAGTGCATAAATAACTTATTAGAGCAAATTTTAGTAAGCTATTATAGTATATTTAAGCAAATGAATATAAAGCCTCAAATAAATATATGTAACAAAAAAATTTATAGAAATATTGATGAAACTTTAATTACAAGAGTATTTGAAAATATTTTGTCAAATGTATTTAAATATAGCAAAGGTGAATTTAAAGTTGATTTATTAGAAGATGGGAAAATAATCTTTACCAATAATTCGAATTTGTTAGATGCAATACAAGTGAAAAAAATATTTAATAGATATTATACTGTAGAAAATGCTGAAAAGTCTACAGGTCTAGGGTTATCTATAGCTAAACAATTAATAGAATTACATGATGGGAAAATATCTGCAACATATATAAAGAAAAATTTAATTATAGAAATAGAATTGTAATGATTCTATTTTTTTTTTGCAAAAGAAAGCTGCGGGCATATTTAGACCCGCAGTAAAGAAGGTTTTTGCTATGTGTTAGTTATTAAGATACATAATCAGGCAATTCTTAATAAGTCTGTGTAACCGTACACACAATGTTACCATTATTGGTTCCAGATACAACAGATGCTGTGAACTGCCAAGAACCACCACCATTAGCAACAATATACTGTTTTTCGATATATTGGCTACCATTAGCTTTGATATCGCCCTGAGTATAATTCACACCACCAGATGTAGTAATATAAAATCTTACCATTGTATTTGAACTACCACCTGTTGCAGTAAATTTAAATTTAGGTGTTAATCCACAGTTTGAAATATACCCAGTTTCACCTAATTTAAATGTCGTAGAATTTCCTTGTGCCATAGGCACAATACTTCCATTTTCGTCCACACCGTAGGTATTTCCGTCGGCGGGAACAGTTACTTCGATTACTTCACCATTCAGATTATTTTGTGAATCATCTGTAGTAGGTTCGGCTGCAAAGGCTGTTGTTCCCATAAAAAGGCATAGCACACACGCAAGTACTAAAGATAAGCATTTAAACCGTTTTGTCATAATTTTTCCTCCATTACTTTGTATTTAGCAAAAACCTTCTTTTTTTATACTATGCAAATATTGCACAGTGAAATAATTATACAATTTTTTCAAAAATTTTCCATAAAAGATAAAGAAAAATACTAAAGGATACTAAAAGATACACAAAATTGGTTTTATATCTTTACAAATTTATTTTTTTAAATAAATATTTATCAAAAGTGTTCATTTCTTATTACCTCAACAATAATAAAACCTATAAGCTATTTTTAAAATTTAGAAATATATAAAAATTTCGATAAATAAAAAATAACAGAATTTATAAAAGTCCTGTTATTTTTTATTATAAGTATAAATTGTAATTTGTATTATATCTCCAAACTTTCTTTTACTTTTTTCACCTTATTTATATAAAGTAATAAAAGTTTCCAACAGCCTTTTCCAATAAAATATAAAATTATTCCAATAATTATACTTAATACAAATCCTAAAAATGGATTTAATATAATATTCCCAAATTGAAAAGATACAATGGGCAAATTCAAATTAAAAATCCCACTTATAAGATGAATTATTCCACCAATAGGACATATAAAAGCACATATAATAAAAACAGGGGCAATAATTCCTAGTGTAGGTAAAATAACTATACCAGTTAGAAAGACTAAACAATAGAAGATTATTGTAGAAAATATATTGTTGTTCTTATTTTCCTTCGATTTATTATTACTTTCTGTTAAAAAATAATATATTTCTAAACTTTCTTTTTCAGAAACATCAGTCTTATTTATTATATAATTTATTGCTTCTTGTTTATTATATTTTTTTATATTTGTTTGCAATTCCTTTAGTTCTTCTATATTTTCAATAATATTTTTGCTCATACTTATACTCACTTTCAAATTACTATTTTACAATCTGATAAATTGTAATTTAAATTACTTTTTTATTTAATGTTAATTTTTTTACTTTAGAAGTATCTTGGATGTAAGTTTCAGTACCACATCTTAAACATTTTCTCATAACTATCCTTCGGCATAGTCGGAGGTATTTATTTATGACTACTATCTTCCTATGTTTTTTCCTAATTTACAATCTTTTCTAATATTTCTACATCACAATTGGTTGCATCCAATCTAATTTTTCCTCCAATTGGAATTACTATATCTTCACAATCGTGTCCAAAATCGTCACATTTTAATATTGGAAATTTGTATTCTTTTAAATTATTCATAACAACATCTTCAAACTTTACTGTTTCAGTGTCTCCATGATAATGTCCTATCCATAATCCTTCTATTTTATCAAACACTCTATGATATTTTAAAACTGATATATAACAATCCACCAAT
>CAYVCM010000002.1:57223-71620 GCA_964449925.1 uncultured Clostridium sp. | reverse complement strand
CTGATAATTTTGTTAGGTAGGTTCTCTATTTTTGTCTTATTTTTTACGGAATTTTGAACTTTGTATGTTTTTCTTGAAATATTACTTTTTTGTTACATTTGTTTTACATTATTAACTTTCTATAAAAATGATATATTTTATTTTATTTTATTATTATATCTTTTTTATGAATAATATTTCTAATTTCACACACTGCACAAACATAAGCTTTTGGTATATTAAAATATTAGTTTTTATAACATGAAAAACCTAGCAAACAATTTTATTTTGTTCACTAGGTTTTTTCTAGAATATCACAAATGTATTATTAAAATTCATCATTTTTAATATTAAAATATTTCTAATCTTACTTCTTTGCCTTTAAATGCATATACCATTTTTGTTATGTTTGTAAATCCTCTTTCTTTTAGGTTTTCTTCATATCCTTTTTCTTCTATTTGTTTTTTTGCATTTGCTATTGTGTCTTCTATTGTTTTTTCATCATAATCATCCATTACTTTAAATTCCATTATAAAGCTATTTCCATCTTTGTCCTTTGGCTCTAACATTATGTCATATCTTCCAAACCCTGATTCTCTATTGGAATTTACATAGTAACTATCTTTTAATCCTACTAACATTCCTAATACAAATGCATGGTAAAAGTTCTCTGCTGTATTTTCTCCTACATCCATGTAACTAAACATTTCTTTTACTAGTACTCTGAACTTTTTTTCGAATTCTTCTAAATTTAATGCTACTAAGTCTTTTAGTATACTTCTTAAATCATTTCCTGGTACTTTATTTCTAAACCAATCATCTATTGTCCCTTCAAACAATGATTTTATTTCATAGTTTGGTAGCTTTACCTTATATCTTCTTCCTATTAGGTCTACTGTTTCTACTACTTTTAAATATCCTGTTTGTAGCATTAATCCCCATATGTTTTCTTCTCTATTTTCTATTCCTACTATTATTGTTTCTAAGTCTATTGTTACTTCTATTTCTTCTCCATTTAGTAATTTTTGTATTTGTTCTTTTAATGTACTTGATTTTGCTAATGTCATTTTTATTAAGTCATTTGAACTTGTATTTACCCAATATGGTTTTAGTTCTCTTTTATTTAAATAATTTAGTATGCTCCATGGATTATATATTCCTTCTACATTTCCTATTTTGTATCCATCATACCATTTTTTTATTTCTTCTTCATCATCTTCTACTTCAAAATCTTTTATTACTGTTTTTATCTCTTCACTTGTTATTCCAAAATCATCTGCAAATTCATTATCCATAATTGTAAAAACATCAAAATTATTCATTCCACTAAATAAGCTCTCTTTTGCTATTCTACTTACTCCTGTTAATACTGTTTTTTCTAAATATGGATTGTCTTTAAATGTTGTATTATAAAATCCTTTTAAGAATTTTATTGCTTCTTCGTAATATCCTTCTACATATGCTGTTTGTAATGGTACATCATATTCGTCTACTAACACAATTACTGGTCTATCAAATTCTTTATATAATAATCTGCTTAATAATTGTAATGATTTTTGTATATCAATTATATTAGCTTTTAAATTCAATACTGTACTAAACATTTCTTTTTCGACATCTAGTAATTTTTTACTATTTAAAAGATATGCATGTTCTATAAATATTTCTACCATTTCTGTTTTTAATTGTAATATTGATTCTTCAAAATTACGTCCATTTACATCTTTTAATGTTAGATAAATTACTGGATAATATCCTAATTTTGATGTGTATTTTTCTTCTTGGTTCATTATTTTTAAGCCTTCAAATAGTTCTTTGCTGTCTTTTGCATTTATGTCGAAATAGTATCTTAGCATACTCATATTTAAGGTTTTTCCAAATCTTCTTGGTCTTGTTATTAATAATACTCCTGATTGATTATCTATAATATCTTTTATATACATACTTTTGTCTATAAAGTAATTGTCTCTTAATCGTAACATTTTAAAATCGCTAATTCCTATGCCTATTCCCTTCATATTAGCACCTTCTTTCGCTTTTTTATTCATTCATATTTTACTATATTATTGACTTTAAATCAAGGTATTGGGTTGATGATTTTAGGGACAGAGCAAAAAATCATCATTAACTTAAAACAGCTAAATTGAATTTTCAATCTAACTGTTTTATATTTTTGATTAATTTGTTTTATACAAATTTGCATTTTGGATTATTTAAGCTTTTGACAAATTCTTTTGTTTGTATCTTTTTTTTCTATTTCTTTCTGACGATATGAATTAATTTCATATCTTTGATTATTATCAAAGATTACCTTCATTACTTTTGTAAAATTATTGGGTACAGGTTTTCCATATTCATCAATTATTAAACTTGCTTTATACTTTTTCAATGTATTAAATATATTCATTAATCCCATTCCTGTACCACCTTCATTTTTATGTGTAGTGCTTGGCTTTAATCCAAGGTTTAATAATGTATCAATTTTAAATTCTATTCCTGAATCATAAACATATAAACTGTACGCACCGTCAATTATACCTAATCTTACTAGTATACTTTTATTAATGCTTTCAGTATGATTAATGGCTATAATTGCATTTTTTATTAAATCAGCAATTAATATTTCTAAATCCTCTTCTTTAATATATTTATTTGTCATGTGATGGATGTTTCCGTTTACTTGTAATTGAAAGTCAATCTTGTTCTTTATACATTCTGATTGCATATATTTTAACATATTGTCAATTTTATCAATGTTTGTTTTCTTTAGTTCGATGTAAATATTTTCATTTTGTATTTCTTTTGATAAATTTTCTATTTTGCTTTTTATGTTGTTATTGTTTGTTTGATTATTGTTTTCTTTAATTTGATTTAGTTCATATTCTAATGCTTTTTGCTTATGTGCTATTGAGTGGTTCTTTTTGTTGAGCTCTAGATTTTCTTTTTCTAGTTCTTTGATTTTTTTGTTTTTATTTTTTAGTTCTTCTTTGATTTCTTCTGTTTCTCTTTCTTGTAGTTTTTGTTTGTAGTATAACTGTAAGGATTTTTGGATGGTGATGAACATGATGATGGTAAAAATTATTACATATATAAATACAGATTTTAAAGTATCCATATTAGTATTTATGTTTTTTAACATAGCAAATAAAAAGATTATACCAATACTTATATTTAATATTATCATACCCAAATATTCATTCTTTTCATTTCGTGTTAGAAATGATATGCCTTTATTAAATCTTTTAATTCGATAAATTACCCTATTTAGTATAATATATATTATTAATATGACTATAAATATTATAAAATCGTTATTTAGATTACAGACTTTAAATATGATAAAACTAACTAATATTGCAACTGCATACAAAATATAGTTTACACTTGTAGATATTGTTGTTATTAATAATGCATAACCTATATTTCTATTTATGTTTTTCTCAAATATTAAAGATATAAAAACAATTAAAAATATAATACTCGTTGTCGATTCGGTTATCAATTGTATTCCTATATTTATTATTGAAGTCAAAATTAATTTTATAATATCGCTCATTTGTTTCACTAAATTTCTCTCATTTAAATTTAAAATCTTATAATTTAATTTTAATGTGAATATGCTCATAAAGATTATTTTTACAAAATTTTCCATATACTCATTTATTAACAAATTCAACTTTATCACTCCTAAGTACATGTTATATTAAAATAAAAAGATAATCAACTTTTTTTAAGTGATTACCTTTTTACTATTATTATTTATTTATGGAAGCCATCTCCTTAGCCATTCCAAAAACTCTTCGTACCAATCCATTCCCTTCACCACCTTTTTCTTATGTATTCATAGAAAACATTAGCGTTTCTACAAATAAAAATTACCACCTCTTCTCACAAAAAAAGTGGTAACTCATAATAAAAAAAAATGGTAAAAAAATGTCTAAAATAGAAAAAAACACATTATAAATATCACTCATACATTTAATATCTATAACATGTTCTTTTTTATTAAAATTACACAAAAAATCACATAGCAATTTTTCGTAGCAACAAATCTTTTAGTGTTTTGAGAACTTAAAATTAGTTCACTTTAAAAATAGAAATAAATTAAAAAAACTCTTTATTGTACTTTTACCTATTATATTTCCCTTTCAATTTTTTCTACATAATAATAAATAAATTCCATAGGTGTTGGAATTCCTGTTTCTGGATTAACTCTTGCCTTATAATATTCTAACAAATCATCCACTGGTGTATTATTCCAAGCATGAATTATAGCATTCTGAATACCATTTGTAATCGTGTTTCCAGACTTCTTATATATATTTGTTAAATGTCTAATTACATTTGTATTATCACCTTTATTTTCAATCAGATAAGAAATGGCATCTTGAATATATTTTCTGCCTACCATTTTAGCAGGTATTCCAATCAAGTCTAATTCTTTAGCTATGCAATCAGAAATCTTTACTTTATTCTCCTCTAATTCATTCTTTAATATTTCTGCATCTTTTTGTGGCATTAATTCCCTTAAACTTAGTAATCTATTTAAAACATAATCTGCAGAATATCGTGGATGATTTTTATATAATATTATATCTGCACCATTTTTATGTACTATATCATAAATTCTCTTTGAATGAATATGTGTTGTCACCACAATAATTGGTTCATAATTCAAATTCAATTTTTTTAATTCTGATAAAAATTCTAAAGAATCTGCATTACCTGATAAGCTATTATTTAATTCTAAATCTAGTATAATACCTTCTGGATGTTTTAATGTTACATACTTTAACCCCTCAATATCTGAATCTGTTATAGCAACAATTTCTAGATCATCCCTATTTTTCACACTATTTATAAACTGTTGACAATCATTTCTATCATCTTCAATTATTAATATCTTCATAGATTTTGTTATCATATGTACACAACCCTTCCTATCATATATATTACCATATTTCTCTATAAAATACCATAATTCTACAAAAATTTTACCATATCACTTAATTTATTATATTATAAAATTTATATAAATAGTTTTTGTAGGAGGGATTTGTATGAGTAAATCAGATATAGAAAAACAGGAGAAAATTTTAAGAGGAAAAAGAATTAAAGAAATTAGAGAAAATGAATTGCATATGAATAAAACACAATTGGCTAAAGCAATTGATGTATCTAGTCAATTTCTTGGATTAGTAGAAGACGGTAGAGGAAACTTAATGTATAAAAATATCCGAAAACTTAGAGATTTAAGTGGACATTCTGCCGATTATATTTTATATGGTCTTGATGACACAATTATTGATAAAACAAAAAAACTTTTACAAAATTATAGTGATGAAGAAATAGAAAAAGCCACAAATATTATTCGAGATATTTCCATTTTTATAAAAAAATAGTCGATTTCTTAAACTTTTTTGTGCTTTTTGTATTATTTTGAATATAATATATTGCTTTTAATATATTGCTTTAATAAAATATTTCATATAAATAAATTATAAGGTGGAATATTTTATGACAAGTAACTATTTATTATATCTATATACATTACCTAAAGAAGAACAATTAAAACAAATTCTAATAATTCTCATATTTCTTCTACTTTTGACCTTGCTTGCTACTTTTTTAGATTTTATACTCTCGAAAAAAGCTTTAAAAAACAAATCTATCTTGTCTTTTTTTGATAAGTTTAAAAAAAATAGAAAAGAATAAAAAATTTCTTTTCATATCATAACTTTATTGACATGCCTTTTTAACCATTTGTCAATATCAAAATAATTTGGTATATATTTTTGAACCAAATTATAAAACTGTTGACTATGATTTGCATGAATCATATGTGATAATTCATGCACAATAATTGCATCTATTTTATCTTCTGGTAACATTATTAATCTATTACTAAACTGGAGTGCCTTTTTATTTGGAATACAACTACCATATTTACTACTTGCATCCCCTACTCTATATGTATAATATTCTATTTTCATCTTTTCACTCCAATATGGTAATCTTTTTTCTAAATGTTCTTTTGTTTTTATACAAAGAAATTTTTTAACATATTTATCAACAATTTCTTTATTATCTTTATCTTTTAATATTTCTGGTATTTCTATGTTGAATTTATTGTTCTCCTCATCTAGAGTAATTTTTAACCTCTTTTTGTCATTGTATTTTATTTGTATATAAAAATCATTACCTTTATAGCTTATCTTTTCACCAGTATACCAATGTTTTATTTTATCATTTTCTTTTGAATTTATTTGGATATATTGCTCATATATTTGATTTTCATTTTGTTTTATGAATTCTAACATTTTTCGTTTTGATAAGTATTTTGATTTACTAATGTTTAAAACATTTCCCTTAAAATATATTCTTATATAATTGATATTTTTATAATTTCTTACAATAATTGGGATTTCTTTGTTTTTTATTTTTATATACATTTTTGCCATTATTATGTCCTTTCATTTAACATTATAATACAATTAATTTTTCTTACAACTCCACTAACCTATTAGATATTATAAAATTGTGTATTTTATAAATTTTTAGACAACTTATTTTAATAAAATCCTATTATTTTCTTTAAAGTAATTTAAAAGTCCCATACAACCTTCTACAACATTTTCATAAGTTAGAGAAAAATTTCCTGTATACCATGGATCTGCAATATCTCTTGGATTTTTTGAAAAATCTAACAATCTATATATTTTATGTTCGCTATCTTTTCCTATTATTCTTAAGATATTTCGTATATTACTGTCTTCCATCCCTATTATATAATCATATTTATTATAATCTTGTTTTTCAATTCTCCTTGCCTTATGTTTTGTGTATGGAATTTTATTAATATCTAATATCTCTTTTGTCCCATAATGCATATCATTTCCAATTTCTTCGTAACTAGTCGCAGCTGATGAAATAAAAAATTGTTCTTCTAATCCATTTTTCTTTACTATGTCTTTAAATACATATTCAGCCATTGGGGATCTACATATATTTCCTAAACATACAAATAATACTTTTATCATTTTATCACCTTACTCATTTTACCATATTTATACCTATTTATCTATATTAAATTTAGATATTTTTGATTTAACAATTATTTGTAATTAATATTTTTTCGATGTTAATTACATCCAGACAAATAGGTAGTATTATCCTATTTGTTTGTGCAAACTCATTATTTGTGATATAATAGTATATATTTCTTATTTGGAGGTAAATAGTTTTATGGAACGCAAAGAATTTACAGAATCTTTAAGTGCTACTGTCTCTGAGGCAGATGCAATAAAAAAATTTAAAGAAAAAGAATATGAAAAATATACGAGACTATATGAAGATAAAGATTTGCAGGAATATTTCCATTATGTAGTTACTACTATTTTAATGACACATCATAAACATTTTGGTGAATTCAGTATAGAAGCTCCTTATCGTTTTAAGTCTCCTAAAAGTATTAAATCAAAACTAGATGATTACTCATCTTCAATAATAAGAATTGATAGTAATGACACTTCTTCTGATTTTTTTATGAAACAATTAAAAGATGCTTTTGCTATGAAATTGATTTCTTATAGTAGACCACCTATAGTATATTCTAATGATCCTGAAATAAAAAAATTAATTGATGAAAAATCAGAAAATCTTGAATTATTACAGTCTATGCAAGAATTCAAATCTAAAATAGTTGAGAACGAATATCAACAACCAAGAAAATATAAATATGAAACTACAAAGTTTGAATATTATCAAAATTGCAAATTATTATTAGAAAGAATTATGTCTTTAGTGCATCCTAATGCTACAAATTTAAGAAGTTACTATGAAAAACAAATTTCTGATGTTGATAATTGCATAGACTTTATTACAGCTGCTAATGATGAAGATGCTCTAATTGATGAAGATGATTTAGTTAATAATAAAATTGATTTTTTTGAAATATTAGATGATTTTACATCAAGAGTATATGATAAACTGGATTTAGCTATATTAACTAAACAAGTTAAATCTATTTTCTCTGACAATCCACAATTTAAAAAATTAGGAATAGAGTTAGCTTCTGGTTCAAAAGAAATGAGAACAGAAGATGGTTTCGTAGCTAATTTTTTATATTTTAACACACCGTTTGGAAAAATAGAATGTCAATTACAATCAAAACATGAATATGAAGAAGGAAATTATGGCTATGCAGCACATACAAAGTTAACAGGTAAATCTATTAAGCCATTAAAAATTCCTGATACTTCTGATAGATCAAAAATTAGAGAATTTATACATCAAATTCGTGAAATAGCGCCTAAGTCTTTTTTGGCTAGAATGGATAGCACAGAACAAGATAGAGTAATTACACAACAATTTAGTGATTATCAAAATTATAAAAATTTATCTAGCCAAATAGC
Source organism: uncultured Clostridium sp. (assembly GCA_964449925.1). Taxonomy (GTDB): domain Bacteria; phylum Bacillota; class Clostridia; order TANB77; family CAG-508; genus CAG-269. The sequence continues at coordinate 63,227 of CAYVCM010000002.1, read as the reverse complement.
AAAAGGTGATCCTTGTGAAAAATATCTTTTAAATTATTTTGGCAGACTTTATGCAATTCAAAATAAAATATTTAAAACTAAAGAACGTTCTTTAGGATTTGTAGATTCAGATATTGATAATTATTTAAATAGTGAAAAATTATCTAACTTGAAAGAAAAATATTCCAAAGACTATACAAAATGATGGTTATTTTTGAACCATTCATTTTGTTTTTTTGTTTTTTAGAAAAAATCTACTTTTATCTTGAGCATATATAAGATTTTTCCATACACAATAAAGTTATTTATTTTATATTTACACAGTATTATAAATCCGTTTTCTTATATGTAAGTCAAAATCTTTGTTTTTGTTAAAACTCCCCCCTTTTTTATATTTTAATAATATCTTAAGGCTTTTCTTGTACTTTTTTATTTTTGGGATATGCATTTAAAAGTTAAATTATAAAAATCATTTCTATTGAAATTTATTAAATTTCATAATATACTTTTATTATAAAATTATAATGTAATACTAAAAATTAGTTCAGCAATAAAGCCATCAAATTTTAGAAGAAAGGAGCTATAATTCAATTACATATATTGGGTTATATTTGATAAAATGATTAAAATACAAGAATATGAAGAAAAATATGTTGAACAAATTTCTACAATTATTATTAGAAATTTACTGGAAGTAAATGTAAAAGATTATGGTGTAGAAGAAGTCGAAAAAATGAAAAATCAGTTTACAGTAGAAAAATTAAAAGATACTTTAAAAAACAGAAAAAAAGTATTTGTTGCTATAAAAGATAATGAAGTTGTTGGTACTGCTGGAATTGATGTTTCTTGGTATAATCCAGATGAATATTGGATTTTAAGTGTATTTGTAAAGCCTGAAAATCATGGTGAAGGGATTGGCTCCCTTTTAATTAAGCATATTGAAGATTATGCTATTCATTTTAATCTTAGAAAGTTAATTATACCAGCTTCTATCACTGCTCATGGGTTTTATTATAAACTTGGTTATCGCTATAAAGATAATAAAAAAGAATTAAATGAGGAGAATATGTATTTAATGCAAAAAACATTTGAATTAGAATATAGAAAAATTAAGAAAGAGGAATTGCAGGAAGCGTTAAACTTGGTTCGTAGGGTTTTTGATGAGTTTGAAGCTCCTTACTATTCTGAACAAGGTGTTAATTCTTTTTATAAATTTATTGATATAAAAAATATGTTAGCACAGTATATTAATGGTTCTTTGTATTTTTATGGCTGTTTTGTTAATGATACTATTGTTGGAATGGTTGCTGCTAAAGATTTTGTCCACATTTCTTTATTATTTGTGGATAAGTATTACCATAAACAGGGTATTGCTCGTAAATTATTTGCTGATGTTTTGCAAGTTTGTAGAAGTCATAATCCTTCTTTGAATGTGGTTACTGTTAATTCTTCTTCTTATGCTGTTGATGTGTATCATAGGTTTGGCTTTGTTGATGTTTCTTCTGAACAGGAGGTTGATGGCGTGAGGTTTACTCCTATGAGGTTGGAGTTGTGAGTATGGTATAGATAATTATCGATTTGATATAAATAATTATATATATAATATAGAAAACACACTGCATTTCTGCAATGTGTTTTCTTTTTTTATATTCTAGTGGAATAGTAATAAACAAACGATTTGGTTTTGTATCTATGGATTTAATATTTACTCCATCCATATCAAAATCTTGTCTTATCTCATCTGAAATTTTTATGATTTTTTGTTGAGGTATTTTTAAGTCAAATATAATTTCATAATCTGTATCATATTTATTGTTCTTTATTCCTATAACTTTTACATCAACCCCTTGTTGTTTATACAATTCTTGTATTCTTTCAATTGTAATTCTACATTTTAGTTCTGTTGGTTGTACCACTTGCGAATCTTGGATGTCTACTCTTTTTTCCAATTTTTTCATCTTTTCTTTATATTCAATCTCTGCTTTTTCTATTTCAAATTTATTATTCAAATACATCTTTCTCATTTTTAATTCATTTCTAGCTCTTGTTTCTTCGATATTTTGTTGCCTTTCAATATTTTTGTTTTTCATTTTTTGAAAATATTCTATTACTACATCTCTACTAAAAAATATACACACAATTGCAATTATAGCAAAAAATATAGTTGCAGTAATGTCTTCTGTTATCATTATTATTGCACCTAGAATAAAAAACAATCCTAGTATTAGTAAAATTATATTTTTGACAAATATTATTGCCTTTTGTATTTTTCTTTTCTCTTTCATTCTATCTCTACCTTATACATAATATGGATTTGGTTTAAACAATAATGAGATAAAGTCAATTATTAATCCAATCCCAAAAATTCCAAATGTAAATAAATATACTATTCCTAAAAGTATTTTTCCTTCATAAAACTTATGTGCTCCTAAAATTCCTAAAAATATACATAATAATAATGCAACCCATTTATTTTTTTCTCCACCTCTACTTGTACTTGTATTATTCCTATTTACATTTGTATTATTGTTGTTTATTATTACTTGTGGTTGTTCGCTCTTCAATTGTTCTACTTGTCTACCACAATATGTACACATAACTGCATCTTCTGGTATTTTTTCTCCACAAAATTTACAAAATTTTGTTTTTACTTGTGTTTCTTCCATTTTACATTCTCCTCTCTTTTATTCTAAGAAAATTTTACCATTCTTTTACAAATTTCGCAACTCTTATTTTTATTTAATCGAATTTAAATATTTTTGCTATATCGATTATTGATTGCTTTGCTAAATACTTGTCTATTAGTTTGTCGATCAATTTATCATTTTGTAAAGTTCTTTAATTTTTTTAATATATTATCTACTTCTTTTTACCTAAATATAGCATTTTCTACTCATATGGTATTGTTAATACTTTTTTAAAAGCTCTTAAAAATCAATTATATAAATATATTAAATAAAAATAGCTTGAAATTAATTTTCTTAAGTTGCTTTTTGATTGATATTTCAAAGAAAAAGAGGTGATAAAAAGGGATAAATATACTGTTCATTAAATTTTGTTGTCCATTAGAAACAGTCAGATTAAAAAATAGAAGATTATAGAAATGTAACTTCTTTTATTTTACCTTTTTCAACATATATTTATCTATGCAGATAACCAAAATTTCTTTTTATTTGAAGTATTTAAATACATCTCATGTTAAAGTTCAACTTGGCTTTTCTCATCTTTTTTAAAAACCTCGTCTAATTTAAATACATCTCATGTTAAAGTTCAACCCATATTGTAGTATTAAGTAAAAGTATTCATGTTGAATTTAAATACATCTCATGTTAAAGTTCAACAGTACCAGAAAGCACAGAAGAAGATGAGCAAACACTATTTAAATACATCTCATGTTAAAGTTCAACTGTAAAAAATTGTCGATAGCTCTATTAGTTTCGTGCATTTAAATACATCTCATGTTAAAGTTCAACTCCTACTTTACAATTGTTTGGTATTTATGGTTACGGATTTAAATACATCTCATGTTAAAGTTCAACGTTCTAGTAGGAGAGGATAACGATACATTAACAGTTTAATTTAAATACATCTCATGTTAAAGTTCAACATACAAACAGGTGCAAATCTTGTATCAGGGTTACTATTTAAATACATCTCATGTTAAAGTTCAACCTTATGAAAGATTTTATATAGAAACTGGAATTACAGAATTTAAATACATCTCATGTTAAAGTTCAACTTAATTGTCAATACTGATTTTACAAAGCTATTTACATTTAAATACATCTCATGTTAAAGTTCAACTGAAACTTTAAAATCATCTGGTTTTAATTGTTCAATATTTAAATACATCTCATGTTAAAGTTCAACGGTTAGGTGTGAGCCTTTAGGGATTGCTCCTATAAAATTTAAATACATCTCATGTTAAAGTTCAACTCGATGAAAAACTAGAAAATATTTACATTTACATATTTAAATACATCTCATGTTAAAGTTCAACACATATAAAAATCGGGCTTATTCTCGTCCAATACAATTTAAATACATCTCATGTTAAAGTTCAACATTCTCCATCAAATTTTAAATTGTGAAAATAAATTATTTAAATACATCTCATGTTAAAGTTCAACTTGTTAAAGCCCTAGATTGGATTGTGTTTAATATTTTATTTAAATACATCTCATGTTAAAGTTCAACAGAATAGCATATTATAAATAAGGAGGTAGATAGATAATTTAAATACATCTCATGTTAAAGTTCAACCAGCATGGGCTTGTTGGTCTTTTACAGCAGATTATTTATTTAAATACATCTCATGTTAAAGTTCAACATTCTGTTTCTTTTAAAATAACCCCGTCCTTTAACAATTTAAATACATCTCATGTTAAAGTTCAACAGTATCTAAATTTAAATGTGCAATAGATGAAAATAAATTTAAATACATCTCATGTTAAAGTTCAACCTTTTATATTTGTAAAAACTTCTGTTTGTGTGTTATTTAAATACATCTCATGTTAAAGTTCAACACGGAAAACATTGATGTAACAGTAGATGAAACAAAATTTAAATACATCTCATGTTAAAGTTCAACGGAAGATAGATAGTTATTATCAAAAGTGTTTAGAATTTAAATACATCTCATGTTAAAGTTCAACTTTGGGGACAATCCCAACATCTTACTTGGATACAAATTTAAATACATCTCATGTTAAAGTTCAACATGAAGGAGGAGAAGAAATGACAAAATGGGAAAAATTTAAATACATCTCATGTTAAAGTTCAACAAGTTCAATCATTATTTTCCAAAACTTTCAGAAAGATTTAAATACATCTCATGTTAAAGTTCAACGGACAAGCAATGACGATAGATTTGTTTAAAGTAATATTTAAATACATCTCATGTTAAAGTTCAACTATAAGTTCCAAAACCAGTTAATGTAACTTTATTACCATTTAAATACATCTCATGTTAAAGTTCAACGGGGTTTCAAGTTGTGTTCGTTCGGCAAATATTATAATTTAAATACATCTCATGTTAAAGTTCAACTAAAGTTTAATTCCTGTTGCATTATAGAAAGTTCTATTTAAATACATCTCATGTTAAAGTTCAACTTTTATGCTTTTATAGAAAATATCGAATATGTGAAATTTAAATACATCTCATGTTAAAGTTCAACAGAACTGTAGATGCTAATTATGTAAATAATGACTTATATTTAAATACATCTCATGTTAAAGTTCAACTCTGCTCGTCGTTACGCTTGTTGGAAAAAAGTTATATTTAAATACATCTCATGTTAAAGTTCAACGAACTTTTTAAACATTATGCAATTTTGACCATGGAATTTAAATACATCTCATGTTAAAGTTCAACGCTAATTCTTCAATAGAAACTTTAAAATCTGATATATTTAAATACATCTCATGTTAAAGTTCAACCGGCAGGATTTAAGAAATTACTACAATTCCAACTTATTTAAATACATCTCATGTTAAAGTTCAACTGTCACCTATGCTATTATTTACACATATACCAGCTAATTTAAATACATCTCATGTTAAAGTTCAACAATATTGAAAATGCCTTGCTCTGGTACAGCAAGACAATTTAAATACATCTCATGTTAAAGTTCAACCTAGTATGAATACTAATTTGAATACTAATATGAAATTTAAATACATCTCATGTTAAAGTTCAACAAGAAGTCAGATGGAACAACAGATGGACATTACACATTTAAATACATCTCATGTTAAAGTTCAACCTGTTGTTTAATATAATATTCGTGATTCACATCATTATTTAAATACATCTCATGTTAAAGTTCAACATTCTATTATTACTTTGTAACTACTGCAGGAAAGGATTTAAATACATCTCATGTTAAAGTTCAACTAAAATCAGACAGATATTTTGGGTTATCTGTTGCATTTAAATACATCTCATGTTAAAGTTCAACAATTAGAAACAGTTTGTGTTGTGGCATATTCTGGATTTAAATACATCTCATGTTAAAGTTCAACA
>CAYVCM010000002.1:0-57123 GCA_964449925.1 uncultured Clostridium sp. | reverse complement strand
AGTTTGTGTTGTGGCATATTCTGGATTTAAATACATCTCATGTTAAAGTTCAACAAACTTATAAAAATCGGGCTTATTCTCGTGCAATATAATTTAAATACATCTCATGTTAAAGTTCAACTAAAACAATTGTTTTAAAATTAGGGATAGGAATGGTATTTAAATACATCTCATGTTAAAGTTCAACTGTTGACGCAGAAAATTAAAGAAGAGGATTAAAATAATTTAAATACATCTCATGTTAAAGTTCAACGTTCAAATTTTAATAATGTAAAAACAATAATTTTTGAATTTAAATACATCTCATGTTAAAGTTCAACCAAGTAAAAACTAATACTTATACTATATATACTACTAGAAAAACATTAAATAATCAAGCTTTCTTCAATATTTTCCAGATAATATTAATTTTCATATTCTTTATATATCAACTTTTTTCCCATATAGCTGGAAAGTTTATAAAAATATATCCTCGGTGTTTTTCTCTATGTTACCCAATGTTGTTTCTCCAATTGTCTTAAAATCCATGATTTTAATAATAGATATAAAATCTTTCTTCTTATCGATTATCTTTTTTAATTCAAATTCTAACTCTAAAATTTGTGAATTTGTCAACGCCCCTCTAAAAACTGATTTTTGCCAGTGATTCAAATATTTCTTACATTTTTTAAATACTTTATTTACTCTTCTTTCATCCACATCATAAAATAAAAATACATAATTATAGTTTATTTGTTTCTTCATATTACTCCTTCTTTTCTAAATCAAATGGGCAAAATTCCTTATTTTCTAGAATAAATTTTATTAGTTTGTATCCATCTAACTTTATTGCTTGCTTAAAAGTTATCTTTCTTTTTAAATTCGGATGTTCGAATGTCTGATTTATTCTGTTTTCAAATGATTCTATAAAAATCTTTTTTCCTTCTTCATTCAATAGAGAATAATTCAATTTCTCTTCAAAATGTTTTTCTACATTAATTTTTTTATTGTTTACTAAATCAAAAATTGTTCTATATACTATAACTGGCTTAAATACTTCGCTTAAATCCAGGCTTAGAGAAAATCTTGCTTCACTCGGTTCATGCAAAAATGATATTGATTGATCTAAATGTGTGTTATATATTTGTGAAATTGTTTTTGTGTATAATAGAGTGTTTCCAAAGGATATCATTGCATTCATTGGATTATCTGGTGGCCTTTTTACTCTTTTATTGATGATAAATTCTTCAGGTAAAAAATATTTGAAACTTGAATAAAAAATCGCCCAAATTTTTCCTTCTACTGATAAAATTTGATTTATATCACAAGCTTTTTCTAATAATTTTTTCACCTCTTTATTATAAAAATCTATACATTCCTTTAATTCCTTTTTTCCATGTCTATAATAATGATATAAAATAGTTCTTATATTTTTAGCAATTCCTTTTACTATTGCCTTTGCAATAGTTATACGACTATTTTCAAATGCTACTGCTTGCTTAACTACTAACTTTCCACTTATCAATGATTTTTTAGGATAAAATGTTCCTATATAATTTTCATAATAGTTAAAAAAGTGTACTATGATTCCTGCTGTTGCTAATATATCTAATAGCTTTGTTGATATTGTAATATCATTAAAGCAATATAATTCTTTTACTTTTTCTATTGGTAAATAAAAATTCCCTTTATCATTTTTATACTTTATGCTAAAATCTTGCCTAGTTAAATCACCTTTTGAAAATATATATTTACTTTCTGATTTCATTTACTAACTCCTTTTTTATTTATAAATAACAATATTCATAATATGCACATCGTTTACATTTATTTTCTTTTTCGACTTCTGGTATATTTTTTTGATTTATTAATATTTCTATTTGCCTCATACAATTTTCTAATTTTTTCAAGTTTATATCATCTAATTTAATAATTTCTGTTTTATTATTTTCTTTTTTGTTTCTTTCATTATATATTAGCTTTCCTTCTTTTATAATTCCTTTGTCTTTTAAATTTTTCAAATAAAACAATAATTGCATTTTTGCTGCTTCTGTATCAGCATCACTTTTTTTATATTCCTCTATATATTTAGCTGTCACTTTATCTAATACCATATTTTCATATTTTATTTCTGTGTTATTTCCATCTTTCGCTTTTATTTCATGTAATACTCTTCCCATTCTTACATCTTCTGAATTATCTTCTAAGTTAATTCTATTAGCAAATAAATAACATTGTCTTTTACAATGAAAATAATAATTTATAATTGTACCTGTTATTTTCATAAAAATAATTCTTCCCCTTTTTCTAAATATTTTATTTTATTAAATCTTCCATCTTCTATGTATTTTTCTCCATTTTCTACATAGTACATTCCTAATATTTTTTCTCCTTCTAATTGTTGTACTTGATTTTCATATATTGAATATATAAATAAATTCAATTGTTCAGATATTTGTGATAGCTTTACTTTTTTTTCTGAATAAGAAATCATATCATTCAAATAAATTTCCTTATATTTTTCAAAAACATCTTTTCCTTTTATTTCTTTTCCATCTATATAAATTGTATAATTTATAAAAATATCAACTGTATCTTTTGTTTTTATTAAAGTCATAATTTCATCTATTTTTTTATAATTTATCATTTTGCAATATTTTTTAAAAATTTCTATATTATTTTCTGTATATGATTCTGTTTCTTCCTCAATTCTTTTTATAATTTTATTATAAAATAAACCAAATTTTTTATTTTCTAAGATTTCTCTATTTTCTTTCTTTTTTAAATTATATTCTATTCTTTTGTCATTTCTATATATAACCCCTGCTTCATCTAAATCAAAAAAATATACTATACACTCTTTCTTTTTATTTGACCTATTTATTCTTCCGATAAACTGTTCTTCACTGTCTAAAAATGATATGTCTTTAAATCCTATATCCATATCAATATCTACACCTGCTTCTATCGTCTGTGTAGCCACTAATATCATTTCTTTTTCTAGCTTTGTTTTTTCTATTATTTTTCTTCTATAATATTTATTATCATCCCCAGTCATTATATATGTATTACTATTAAACTTTTTTAATCTTTGATACAACTCTTCAGCAGTATTTTTCTTAATACATTCAACCAATATTTTTTTACCATTTATTTTGCATATTTTTTCTGCTAACTCTTCTATATTTATCTTATTTCTCAATAACTCATAATTCAACTTCACTCTGTTTGAAAATATTTTATTCTTATAATATTTTTCACTATCACTTATTAATATGCAAAAATCCGAAATTTTTTCTTTTAGTAAATTATCTAATCTTGGTAATGTAGCTGACATAATAATAAATTTTATATTTAGTAATTTTGCATATTTATCAAACATCTCAATAATTTCTCTCCATATGTTGTTTGAATATGCTTGTATTTCGTCTAAAATCACTACACTATTTATGTAATTATATAAGCCATAATTTTTTTCTTTTCCTGTTCCAAACAAGGTGTTAAATAAATTAATATGTGATGTTATTACAATTGGATATTGATTAAATATATTTTTTGTATATACTGCTTCATAATCTAGTTTTTCATTTATGTCTTTTACCATAGAAGAAATTGAATTTATAACTACATAGTCCTGATATTTGGCAAAATATTTTTGAAAAGTGTTATCTGTTTGCTCTATTATATTATTAAAAGGAAATATATAATGAATAGAATCTATTTTTTTATTATTTTCATACAATATTTTAGCTAAATTTATCGCCATATTTGTTTTTCCAGAACCTGTAGGTGCTTCTAGATAAAATATATTTTTTTCTAGATTTTGTTTTAGTGTTTTCTCTGACTCAAGAAATATATCACTTCTTAATTGATTGATTTTTTCTATTTCTATCTCTTTCTTTTCATATTTTCTAATTGTTTTTATTAATTCTGATTTTTCATATTTTTGAAATAAATCATCTTTTCTTTTTATTTCAAATTCAACATTCTGCCCAGATATATAATCATATGTTGCATAAAAATCTGCTGTAATGATACATGAGTATAGTAATTTGCAAAGTATATACATTTCTATTGACTCTATTTTTAACATATCTATTGCACTGTTTATGTTAGCTAGATCTAAATGCTTTTCATATATTTCTTTTTGTGGTTTTGGTATTTCAGGAATTTCTTTATTTTTTATACTATCTAGTAATTCTCCTATCGATTCTAATTTTGTATGATGTCTTGATATAATATATCCAAAATAATATCCAACATATAATATTGTCAATTTTTCTATCGAATCTTTATCATTTTCTTTTCTTACTTTGTCCAATACTGCATCTATATATATTCTTGCTGATAAGGCTGCATGTGTATCATCTATATTTTCTATTTCTATTGCCAAATCATTATTCATTTTATTTTTTTGAAACAATGGATTAACTTTTCCTATATCATGATAATATATTGCCTGTTTAAATAATGTATATATTTCCTCTGTCATTTCATTATTTGTATGAAATGTACTACAAATTATATTTCTTACAATTTTATCCAATTTTTTATTTTTTTCCATTCTCTCGTAATATTGATATGTCAAACTTAGATGAGAAGCCAGTAGTTCTCTTGAACCACTGGCTTTTGTATGTGCATAATAAGTATGGTTTAATTGATTCATTAGATTTTCTATATATTTATTTTCCATAAATTACTCCCTCTTAAAAATAATATATATTTTTACCATTGACATTATATATATCTACATTATCTTTTACTTCTAGTTCTTGATTTGTATATATGAATTTTGAAAATTTACTATATCCTATTTTTTCATTTAACTCTACTGGTAACAATTCTTCATATAAATATTCCTTATTAGTTCGATTATCAAAACCTAATAATTCTTTTAATAAATTCTCTTTTGGAATTGCATTTTTTTCTTCAAATAAGCTATCTATATATGATATTTGGCTTACTCTTTCAACCTCTTCTATTTTTACATTTTTTATATCGGCAAAATGATCATTTTTTCCTATATATGGTATATATTCACATTTCCTATTTATTAGATATTTCTTAATTTTTTTATATTCTTCTGTAGCTGTTTCTAGAAGGTAAATTGTCCAACTTGGTCTTTCTAGCCATTGTTCTTTAACAATTAAATTATTACCAGCTTCCTTTGATGCATATCCTACCGAATTATTAAATGTTTGAATTTTCCTCGAATAATTTTCTTCTTTTATGTTCGCTACAATTCCTATTTTCATATTTTTTAATTTTTCATAAAACTCTGGCAAATTATTTACTGGCTTACCCAAATTTTTTTGAAATGAATAATAATTATATCCGTTTAGTCCAATAATTGCACCTAATAATCCCAAGAGCATAATTTTATGAGGGAAATTATATGTATAATATGTTTCATTACTATCTGGCTTTTTTATAATTGCCATTGAAGATGTTAATTCAAACTTTATTGTTTCCATTTTTACTACCATTCCTTTCTCAAGGCACAAATCTGGTTAAAAAAATTTAAAATTTTCCTTACCTTTTCTAAAATAGATTCTTTACAATATCTCCTTCTTTTGCTCCTATTAATTCTGTTGTATATGTATTATAATAAATTTCTACTGTTTCTATTTCTGTTTTTACTTCCTCTTGATTTAATATTTCTTCTAATTCTGTTATGTCTATTACATCCTTTTCTTCCTGCTTTTTAAATTGAATATATTGGTCCAAATTTGCTAAATATAATTTACTATTTTCTTTACATTCTATAAATATTGCAAATTCATTTTCACAACCCACTTTGCTATTTGTATTATATGCTGTTGCTGCAATTAAGCAACCTTTCTTGAATTTTTCATAACTCTCTTTTGTATATCCCTCTAAATCTTCTATTTCATTTGTATATATATCATAATTTTGTGGATTTACTGAAAAAGGATAAAAATAATGAGCCTCATTTGATACTATTTTCTTGCCAATTGTTGTACTTTTAGCATCTTCTTTAGTTGCATCTACAAATGGTGATAATATATCAATAATTTCTACACTTGAATCTTCATACTTATTTAATCCTTGCCCTATTTGAACTGCACCTGTAATACTCATATTGTTTGAGCCTTCTGCAAATGTTGCTCCAAAATTTTGAACATCAATTGCTAAAAATAAGTCTTTTAATAATTCTTTTTTATCTTTTATAGATTTTACTTCTTTTTCAAATAATTGCTCAAATCTTTCTGCTAATGTCCTTGCTTGTAAGTTTCCTTTTTCATTTTTATAAGACTTGATATATAATACCTTTTCTCCTTCACTTTCCCACATTTTCTTTATAGGATACTTAAATGCTTTATCACTTCCGAAAATATTACCATCAGATGTTGTTTTTGGTCTTCCTGTAAAATCTGCATTCCAATTTGATAGTTTGCTTTTTATTCCAATAACTCCATATACTCTATTAGTTTTCTTCTCCATTTTCATTACCTCCATTATTTAAATTTTCTTGTTTTAAATAAAATAGATTATCTGCTAATAATCCTGCCAATATAATTTTTTTGCTTTCTTTAACTTTTGTCTCTGGTTCTTGTAACAATATTTGTGATAATATATTATTAAATTTAGGATATTTTAAATAAATATTATAATTGTATTTTTGATATAAAAATTCTATTTCATCTTTTAGTTTTTTTATTGTATTTGCTTTTAAAAATGGTTCTGTTACATCTTGTGTTAATTTTTCTGCTTTGCTTTGATTTAATAAATAGTATACGACTTGTCCTGCTAAGAAATAATATTGTTCATCTGTTATTATTTGTCCTTTTTGTTCTATGATTGTTTCACATTCATTTCGAAGATTATTTAATTTCATTCCCTCATCCTCTCCTTTTTTATTAAAATATTGTTTATATGCTATCCACAAATTAAACGCTTTTTTTGGGTTATAAAGTTTATAAATATATCTTTTTTTCTGATTTAGATTTTCTACATACATTTTTTCTATAATTTCTGTTGCTAATTTATCTAATTCATTCATAAAATTTTCTGAATTTTCTTCTTCAAATAATTCTAAAAATATTGGACTATATTGTTTTAACAGTTCTTTCTTCCAATTTGACAACATTGATTTAGCTATTCTTTGTTCATAGTCATTATAAGCATCTTTGATATAATTTTTTGGACTTTCCTCATTTTCTGCAAACCAAATATTACTTGTGTACCATCTTAATCCATATATATTTTCTGTCTGAAACACAATTGGTTGTCCTTTTTCTAAATAATTTTTACATACAAATTCTCTTATTTTCGTATTATATTTGCTTGTATATCTAAAGTCATCAATTCTTGCATTTCCATTATTTCCAGCAACTTTTATGATATATGTATTTTTATCTTTTATTTCTTCCTCTTCATTTGGGATTCCATGGAAACTCCAATCTAATGGTAGTTTTAATAAATCTTTTCCTGCTGCATTGTTATATAACCAAATATACATTTTATTCATTAATTCTATATCTGTATCATTTATAAATGAGCCTACTTTAAACGGCGTTGATTTTAGTTCTAAGTATGGCTTTTTACTATTTAACCCAAAATTATAATTGTTAGAGCCATATGTAGTTTCACCTATTTTTATATTACTATCATTTGTATTAAACAACTTTACTTTTATATATATATTTGCTACTCTTTTATATTCCTCTATATCTTTTTTTAGAAATATTTTGACCCATACTTCTTTGGGTAATTCTTCTTTTTCTAAATCTTGATATACCTTATCAAAGGCTTTTAATATTCGTTCTTCATTTGTTTTTATTTCTTTTTCTGTATATTTTTCTTTTATAAGCATTTCCTCTTTTTTATTATTTCCTAATTTCATAAGTGACTCATAATATTTATCTATACCTTTTTTAAAAACTTCTATTGGAACTGCATCTTTTATTGCATCCTTGTTACATATTCCTAATACACATTTGTTCTTAAAAAATAATGTATAGACATTATTGCTACAAATCTTTTTTAACATTGTATATTTTTTATTCCCTACTTCTTCTATATAATTCGTGTCTAGAGCTTTATTGGATGCTAAATATTTGCTATAAAAATCTCTAACCTTTATATATTTTTCTAATTCATAGTTATCTGTCTGTCCTTTTAAGATTTGCATTTTTTCAAAGTTATTGTCCTCGTCAAATACATAATAATATCCATCTGCTAATTTATATGTATCAACAATAACATTATCATCTTGAAAATATTTTTTAAATGTATTTAATAAATCATAGGTCATTTTTTCACCTCCTATCTTGCCATGCAGAATCCAAATCCTTGACTATTCTTTTCTAATATTCCTGTTGATAAAATTAAATATGCTAAATTTTGTGACATTGGATCTTCTTTAATTTGTATTTCAAACTTATTGCCTAATATGTTTATATTTTTATATGGTATTTTTATAGGTGTTCTATTCAATTTTTTTATATTTTGTATAAAATCTATATTTACCTCTGTATGATATATGTTTTTATATTTCTTTTGTGTATTAGCTAGAATTCTGTCTTTAATCAAATTCATATTTTCCATTATGTCATAATCGCCCTTCTCTGTGGTAATAATAGCCGGTGTTAATGTTATTAATTTTTTTATATTTCTTTGGATTCCTGTTTGAAAATTAATTTGTATGACTTTAAAGTATTCATTCTCTGTAGTTTCTAAGACCTGCTTTAGTTTTATCATTTTTTCGAACTCAATTCCTCTAAGATCAAAAGTATATACATTTCCTTTTTTATATATAGTATCTTTTTCTACTGGATATAAATTACAGAACACATAATTTTTATATGTGTTTTCTTCATGTAATTTCTTTAGTACAACATCTTTTAACATTGCATAAGCTATTAAATTCGATATTTTTTCATATGTTTGCACACTTTCTATGTTTTGTTTTAATAATGTTGTTAATTTTAAATTGTAATATTTCAAAATAATCCCTCCTGTTTTATAAATTAGTTATTTTAATGTTTCCATACAGATTTACAATTTTTAAACTTTTGTGAAATAATTATCAATTTTTAAAAGATTTATAATATTTGTTATATAACTAATATTATAACAATTAATCTAAATTGTAAATAAAATTCTGAAAATTTTACCATTTTATACCAAATACTGATAAAATCCGAAATAATTGTAAAAAATTGTTAAATATTATTGACAAATTTTTACAATTGATATATACTCTATTCATAATTTAAAATTAAGATTTATTCAAGAATTTTTTTATTCTATCAAAAAAATCAACTATTCCCACATTAAAAAAACAAAATATTTGAAAGGATGATGTAATGTTATCAATTGTAAAAAGCATTGCTTTGCATGGACTGCAAGGTTATTTAGTCAACATACAAGTCGACATATCTGCTGGTATGCCCTCTTTTGAAATTGTAGGACTACCAGACACTAGTATTAGAGAAGCAAAAGAAAGAGTAAAAACAGCCATTAAAAATTCAACCATGGAATTCTTAAGTAGAAAAATCGTCGTAAACCTAGCTCCTGCTAGCACAAAAAAAGAAGGTTCCACTTTCGATTTACCCATTGCTGTTGGAATTTTAATAGCAAACGGCTTTATCTATAATGCTGATTTAATAAATACAGTTTTAATTGGTGAACTTTCCTTAGATGGTTCCATTGGAGCTATAAAGGGTATTTTACCTATTTGTATAGAAGCAAAATATTTAGGAATAAAACGAATTTTACTTCCTAAAGCAAATGCCAAAGAAGCTTCTATAATCAATGAATTAGAAATTATACCTGTTTCAAATCTAAATGAAGTTATTGATTATTTGAATGGTAATTTTGATATTCCCTGTGAACCCACTATAAATTATCTTCCATATGATGAATCTATATACACATTTGATTTTTCTGAAGTAAAAGGACAAGAAAATGTAAAAAGAGCGTTAGAAATCGCAGCTGCTGGAGGACATAACTGTCTTTTAATTCGGTAGTCCTGGCTCTGGAAAAACAATGTTAGCACGCAGACTTCCTTCTATTTTGCCTGATTTAACTTTTGATGAAGCTTTAGAAATAACAAAAATTCATAGTATTTCTGGACTTTTATCCGAAGAAAAACCTTTTATTTTTACAAGGCCTTTTAGAAGTCCTCACCACACAATTACAGAAACATCTTTAATAGGTGGTGGCAGAATTCCTAAGCCTGGTGAAATTAGTCTAGCACATTTTGGTGTATTATTTCTTGATGAACTACCAGAATTTAATAAATCTACTTTAGAAGTTTTAAGAGGCCCTTTAGAGGATAAAATTGTAACAATTAGCCGTGTTGATTTTTCAACTACTTATCCTTGCAATTTTATGTTTGTTGCTAGCATGAATCCTTGTCCTTGTGGATATTATGGCTCTACGGATAAACAATGTACTTGTCGTGAAGACCAAATTCAAAAATACATTCATAAAGTTAGTGGCCCACTTTTAGATAGAATTGATATACATATTGAAGTAGAAAGTGTTAATTTTCAAAAATTAGGCAATACTTCTTATTCTGAATCTTCTAATGACATAAGAAAGAGAGTTAATCAAGCTCGTGATTTACAAATCAAACGATATCAAGATTATCATATTTTTTCTAATTCAGAATTAACCCCAAAACTAATTTCAAAATATTGTAAGCTTTCTTCTAAAAGTAAGGAAATTTTAGAAACTGCTTTTAATCAACTTGGCTTAAGTGCTAGAGCTTATAGTAGAATTTTAAAAGTAGCTAGAACAATTGCAGATTTAGATAATTCTTCTAATATACAAACACAACATTTAGCTGAAGCCATACAATATCGAAGCTTAGATAGAAAATATTGGTGCAAATAATTTTCATTTACAGATAGGAGTGATTTTATAAAAAAGATTCAATTAAATAATAAGTTATACCCTAAACAATTAAAAAACATATCAAATCCACCACAAACTTTATATTTAGAAGGAAATTTAGAATTATTAAAAAGACCTATTATTGCCATCATTGGCTCTCGTAGTTGTACAAAAAATGGTAGACTTTTGGCTCAAAAATTTTCTTATGAACTATCTCAATGTGGCATAACAATTGTAAGCGGTTTAGCTGAACGGTATAGATACAATAGCACATTTATATTCTTACAACCAATTAGGTAAAACAATTGCAGTCCTAGGAAATGGTTTTAATCATATCTTCCCAGAAGAAAATGTCGGTTTATATAGAAAAATTTTAGACAATGGTGGTTTAGTAATTAGTGAATATCCTCCAGATACAAAATGTACATCAGCATATTTTTTGGAAAGAAATCGCATTGTAAGTGGCTTATCACTTGGTGTTTTAGTTATAGAAGCTATGCATAGAAGTGGTACTAGTGTTACCTCTAGATTAGCAATTTCTCAAGATAGAAAAACATTTGCATTACCACATGAAATCTGGAACTCACATGGTACAGGTACTAATAGATTATTAAAAAATGGTGCAATTCTTGTAACTGATACAGAAGATATTTTACAAGAGATTCCATCCTTGAAAAAATTACAGAAAAAATTAAATACCATTCAAAGAATAAACTTAAGTTCTTTAGATGTCGATTACGAAATTTTTGAAAACTTAAAAAAGACAATTAATTCTCCAAAATCAAAAAAATCTTTTGCTTATAATGAATCAAATAATCCATTTAATATTTCCTCAAAAAAAGTATTAAAAAATAAAAAATTAGCATATATTTATGATTTAATATCAACCACCCCAATATCCATAAACGAAATTTGTAAAAAAACTTCTAAACCGATTTCAGAAATTTCTAATGCTTTATTCACTCTGGAATTAGAAGGGTATATAAAAAAAGTTGCAGGTGGCTATGTATGTATTTTAAACAAGTAACAGGAAAATATGGTGAAGATTTTGCTTGTGCATATCTACAAGCAACAAATTATAAAATTATTGAACGAAATTTTTCTTGCCATCAGGGTGAAATTGATATTATTGCCAAAGATATTCTAAAAAATGAATTGGTTTTTGTTGAGGTGAAAACTAGAACAAATTATAGATATGGTGCTCCAATTGATGCTGTAAATAAAAACAAGCAGAAACATTTACTAAAAGCTTGTCAGTATTATTTGTATAAATATAATCTTTATCATCATTTTGTTCGTATAGATATTATTGAAGTTTTTATTAAAAATGGTATACCTAGAATTCATCATGTTAAACAAGTGATTTGAGAATAATGTTATTTAAATTATTTACTTTTATTAATATTTTTATTATAATTCTACTTGAAAATATTCAAATATACAATGACAATGAAAATAGTATATGAATTTTAATATTTTTATTGCATTTAATAAAATGGGGGAAAAAATGATAAAAACAAAAAAACAAAGTAGAATTAAAAAATTTATATCAAACAAGAAAAATATAGTAATTGTAATATTATCATTCTTATTGTTTTGCTATATTATAGCTTATGGAGATTCAGATGCTCATGAAATTTATGAATTAACATCACAAGTAGAAGAATTAGAACAAAAAAATAGCGAATTAAATTCTGAACTAGAAAATATTCAGACTCAATTAACAGATTTAGAAAACTCTAATCAACTTTTAGAAGAAGAAAAATCAAAATTAGAAGAAGAGAAATCTACTTTAGAAACAGAAAAACAAGAATTAACTGAAAAGGTAGAAGAATTAGAAAAAACGGCTTCAACTCAATCATCTACATCAGCATCTACTAGTAGCTCTCAATCACAAACATCTTCTAGTTCATCTAGCTCTTCTACATATTCTTCATCAAGTAATTCACAATCATCTAGTAATAACTCATCTACAAGTTCATCTAACAGTGATTCTCAAATGGTTTGGGTAGGAGAAACTGGAACAAAGTATCATATTCAATCTTGTCCTACTTTAAAGGGTAATGGACATCAAATCACTCTACAACAGGCACAGTCTGAAGGAAGAGAAGCTTGCAAAGTTTGTCATTAATTTATGAATTATATCACTAATGT
The DNA here is from genome assembly GCA_964449925.1 of uncultured Clostridium sp. Lineage (GTDB taxonomy): Bacteria > Bacillota > Clostridia > TANB77 > CAG-508 > CAG-269. Next base: position 44,124 of record CAYVCM010000002.1, on the reverse strand, counting down.
GATATAACAATTTTATTTTTAGATATATTATAAAGGAGAGAAAATATGGAAAAGAAACTACTTATTTTTGATGTGGATGGAACTGTATGGGATAGCGAAAAAGATGTTTTTTTGTCATTTAATCATACTTTAAAAGAAAATGCTGGTTTTGAAATAACCAAAGAAGAATTTCAAAAATTAGCAGGTATGCACTTAGGAAAAATGTTTGAAAAAGAACTTCCAGAAGACAAAAAAAATTTAGCTGGAGAATATGCAAAAAAATATAGAAAGTATTATATAGATGAATGTCACTATATAGATTCAACAACATTATTTCCGAATGTAAAAAATACTTTAGATAATTTTAAAAATCAAGGTTTTTACATGGCAGTAGCATCAAGTAAACCAAAAAGAATTTTAGATAAAATGGTCTCTCATTTTAAGCTAGAAGGTTTCAATTATGTTTTAGGTACAGAAGAAAGTGATTTTAAACATAAACCAGATCCTGAAATAGTAAATTATATAATAGACAACTTAAATGTAAAAAAAGAAGATGCTGTAATTATTGGTGATAGTAAATCAGATATATTATGTGGTAAAAACGCTGGTATAGATACTATTGCAGTTACATATGGATATGATAAACCAGAAAACTTAGTTAGCGTAAGTCCTACATATATTGTTGATGATTTTGGAGAATTGTTGAATATAATAAAATTTAAAAATTAATAAGTTATGAATTTTAATAATTATATTTTTATAGAAAATATAGGATTAAATTACAATTTATAAAATTGTAAGGAGGTTCATTGTGATAGAAATAATAGAATATGATTCAATTTATGATGAACAAATAAAAGATTTATTAGTAGATTTACAAAATTATCTTGTTGACATAGATGATTGGCATACTCAAATCTTATCAAATGATTACCGTGAAAATTGCTTTAAAATGGATATGACACTTGTAAACAAGCAAGATGGAAAAATATTTTTAGCAATTGAAAATAATGAAGTTGTAGGATTAATTTTTGGTATAGTAAATTGCATTGATGAAGTAGATAAGCTAACAAACGATTGTGCTAAAACTGGCAATGTATTGGAATTAATAATTAAAGATTCTTTTCGTCGGTCATTCTATTGGAAAATCGCTTTTAAATAAAATGGAAAATTATTTCAAAAATATTAATTGTAAAAGAATAAATATTGAAGTTTTTGGACCTAACCAAAGTGCTTTAAACTTCTATATGAAAAATGATTATATAATTCGAGATTATATTGTAAGTAAAAAAATATAAAAGACCTAATATGTGTGTCGAAATCTTTACACTTCTTTGAAAACTTAAATATATGTAACTAATTTAGAAAAGTAAAAAAAGTTTTCATGAAGCAAAATTTGTCCTATATAAATTGTAGAAAGGAGTTTCGTATATTATCATTTATACGATAAGAATATATGTATAATCGTATTTGTATAATTGGCGGACCAGGAACTGGAAAAACTACATTAGCAGATAAATTATCAAAAATTTATAATCTTCCCGTTACTCATATTGACGGAATTCACCATTTAGCAAATTGGAAAATTAGAGATAGTGCCGAACGTGATAAAATAATTCTTTCATTAATAGAAAGTAAAAAATGGATTATAGATGGAACATATAAATCGACTCTTAAAGCAAGATTAGAAAAGGCAAATTTAGTAATATGGCTTGACTATTCTACTTTTGCACAAATGAAAGGTATTTTGGAAAGATTTTTTAAAAATCATGGGAATGAAAAAGCTGAAATACCTGGATGTAAGGAAAAAATGGATGCTACTTTTTTCTTTTATACATTAAATTATAGAAGAAAGAAAAGACGTTATATAACTGATAATATTGCTTTTGTTAATGAATCTAAAGTTTTAAGATTTACAAGTCGAAGAAATCTAAATAAGTGGCTTAATGAAGTTATATATTTTGATGAGTATTGTGGTGAATAGTACAATACTCATTAAAATATACCATTATCTGATATTTATTATAGTTGAAGTTTAATTACTATCTAAAATAGCATACTTCTGAAATTGTAACTAATATGCTTAACTTCTCTGGAAATAAAATACAAGATATTTAAAAGACAAGGCAGTAGATGAAGCAATGGAATTAAATAGTCTGATAGGAGAATTATATGGATAAAGATAATTATATACAAAAATTAATAGATAAAATGAAAAAATGTCCTAAAAATATGGATAATAATGAAATAATAAAATTATATGAAGAAGTTCAGGGGATATTGAATGATTCAAAATATAGTAAAGAGGATAAGAAAAAAATAAAAAAAGAAGGACAATTAGAAAGTTTAACAATTATATATGATGGAATAAAAAAATAGCACCTGCTTTTGTAAGTGCTATTTTTTTATTTTATTATTTAAGTTCATTTATCATTTTTCGGTATTTTTCTGTTATTTCAGTATATTTTCCTCCATTTCCATTGTCTAAACAACCACCTTTAGAAGGCTGATTATTTTTATCTGGTATTGCTTTGATTTCTTCTTCCCATTGTTTTTTTAGTTCTTCTATCTTTTTATTTTTTTCTTTTTCTGTCATAATTTATGTACCCCATTTCTTTTAAAATTAACATTGCACAATGTTGTGGTTCTTCTCCTGTCTCAAATGCTTTTTGTAACCCTTTTTTATATACTTCATTATAACCAATATCTATTGCTTTCTTCAATTTAAGGGAATAATTGTATTCTTCATCAACTGCCCTTAATTCTTTTATTTTTGGATTAGCTTTCATTAACTCAAAATCATCTTTTCCAAAAAAACAGTTTCAGGATGATTATGTGTAATAATGACATTATCTAATGACCTATCTGTTATATTTAAATTAGTTTCTGTTCCTGAATAAGCATATATATTGCCTTCTTCATCAATTAATACTCCATATTCAGTTTTCATATTTCTTATTTATTCCTCATACTCTTCATTTTATAGAATTAAAAAAAATGTGTTTTATGAAAGAAAATGATATAAAAGAAATACTAACATCAAAAAATATTCCTGAATTAATAAATAAAATATCAAAATTTTACCCAAATGGATTTGATGTTAATAGAATAGATATTAGAATAAAAAAGAAAATAAATGAACTTGAAAATAAATTTGCTAAATATAATAATACTATAGAAGAAATTAAAAAGTATAAATAAATATTTATATTTTTTAATAATATTTTCTTAACTCTTTTTCTAAATATTCTTTGTACTGTTCAAAACTATCCCACTCATCATAATTAAATAATTTTGGTTTTTTGTTTTTCATTCTAATATATTCATTTATTAATTTATCTACATCATTTGGTATAAATATCATTCTCTTCATTTATTTCCTTCCACAACTTATTTACTTTTTTATATAAAGACGAACTTGTATTTATTTTTGCATTTTCTTTCCAAAAAGGAGCTCTTAAACTACTTCTTTTTTCTTCTTTCGTCATGTTTTTTATACTTTCTTCAAGTTCTTTTCTTCTTTTACTCTTATTATCGTAATACATTAATAATTCTCCTTCATTCTTTAATCACCATTCAAAACCACACTGTAAGCATATATTTGATGTTTTATAATATCCAGCAATTGGTACTCTATTTATAAACAATGGTGAATTTTTAAATTTTTCCTTTTCTCTTCTTTTTGTTTCTTCACTTCCATTAAATAATCTATAATAAACATCTCCATCCCTTAATTCTACAATGTATTTTCCAAAACATTTAGGACATTTTAAATTTTCTGGATTATTTATTAAATTCCCATTACATGAAAATGCTATATCAATCAACTTATTTCTTTTTTGATTATCATAAGAAAAGTCAGGTACTACCTTCTTAATTAATTCCTCTATATTTTCTAATGATAATGATTTATATCCGTTACTTGCTTCTTCTTTTATCTTCTTTTTTAATTCAAAAATATTATTTATTTCTTTTTCAGACAAAATCTTTTCCATATCAATTCATTCCTTTTAATACACATTTATTTTTTATTGTATTATTTTCCTAATTCTTTTTCTAAATATTCTTTGTATTGTTCAAAACTGTCCCATTCATCATAATTAAATGGGTCTGGTCTTTTATTATATCTATCAATATATTCATGAATTAATTTTTTTATATCATTTGGCATTTTCATTGACTTCACAATCCTTTCTCTTAAGACTAACTCTCTCCTATGTTTTTAATACTTTTAATCAAATGCATTATATCAAACCAATTTAAGAAAGTCTATGAATTCACTTGAAAAATAAAGACTTTTCTACTATAATGTTCTCACTATGAAGAATAAAGAAAGATATAACCATTTAAATAAATATTTTAAAGAAAAATTCGGAGAACGTACACTAAAGATATGTATTGATGGAAATTTTACTTGTCCTAATCGTGATGGTTCCAAAGGTGTTGGTGGATGCATTTTTTGTAGCGAAAAAGGTTCAGGCGAACATATAAAAAAATTTATGGAATACAGTAAGCATACCTCTTATGAAAAATCTACTAATTTTATTTCTGAACAAGTTAAAAATTATTTCAAAAGCTACAAAGCCGAAAGAGCTAATAAATTTATTGTGTATTTTCAAAATTTTACTAATACTTATGACACTTTAGAAAATCTAAAAATGAAATATGATTCTGCGTTGATTGATAACAGAATTGTTGGCTTAGAAGTTGCAACACGCCCTGATTGTATAACTGAAGATATTGCTAAATTATTGAAAAGTTATGCTGATAAATATTATGTATGTGTAGAACTTGGACTTCAAACTGCAGATGAAAAAATTGGAAACTTAATTAATCGTTGTTATACAAATAAAGATTTTACAAATGCTATATATATACTAAATAAATATGATATTGATATAGTAACTCATATAATGATTGGTCTTCCTAATCCAACATCAGGTGTAGATAAGGAAAATGATTATAGTAAAGATATTAAATCAACTGTAAATTTTCTGAATCAATATAATATTCAAGGATTAAAAATTCACTCATGCTATGTTGTAAAAAATACTAAATTAGAAGAATTATATAATCTTGGTAAATATACTCCTATAAGTTTGGAACAATATTTAACTGAATGTGCATATGTTATAACTCATATAAATCCAAATATTATTATCCATAGAATATCTGGCGATGCCCCTAAAGATTTATTAGTTGCACCTAGTTGGAACTCTCATAAAAAGTGGATTATTAATGGACTTGAAAAATATCTAAAAGAAAATGATTTGTATCAAGGAATGTATTATAGAAAATAACCTAGCAAATATTGAAATCCAACATTTGTAAGGTTATTTTTTATAAATTAATCTCTTTTCAATATTTTATTTAACTCTATCTCTGCTTTCTTCACAAAAAGATTATCTGTATATATTGGTAATTCTAGCTCTTTCAACTTTTCAATTATTTGCTCTAATGTGTCAAAATTTTCATTAAATCCAAGTTCAACTTCAATTAAGTTGTCTCCATTTACAACTTCTTTTACAAAAATTTGAAAATCATCTTTTATAAATTGTAAATCATTTTCTGTTATTGCCATAATTTCTTTGTACCCCATAGCTTGCAATAACATCTTTGCTTCTTCCATATCTAAAATACTACAATCTATATTTTCTTGGTTCAATATATTTCCATTATCATCAATTTCTTTTTTCTTAAATGTTATACGCTTCATTATTTTATTATCTTGCATAATTTTTCTTATAAGAACTGCTTTTGATAATATTTGTCTTGTTGTCATTTTTTCTATTTCTAAATCTTTTGGTATATAAAAATAATCATCTAATTTGAAACTGTCTACATTTTTAAATCCTTTGTTTTTTATAATTTTATAAAATTCACTAATGTCTCCTTTTATTCTTACAGTGATTTCATTGTTGTTTTTTTCTTTCATTTGAAACCTCCTATAAAGTTTACTTTATACTTGTAACCATCTTTTCAAAATATATCATCTTATTATTTTTTTATATCTACTTTATATCATCCAAATTTTATCTTCTATCGTATTGTATTTTTTTATTAAAAATATATTCCAATTTAGAATCCTGTCTATTTTTATATTATTTTCAAAATTTAAATTATCTATTAAAAACTTGTATTCTATGCAGCATGCAATTATATCTAGTCTTTGTTGTAATTCTAAAATTTTTTTTATAACTATATTTTCTTGTTTTTTGTTATTATATTTTATAATTTTCCTATCAAAATTAATTAAATTCAATTTTTGTATTTCTTTAGTTAGTTGTCTTCTTTTAAGCTTTTGTTTTTTATATTGTTCTATTATTTCATTTTTTAACTTTATATTGTCTTTATGATTTGCTTTTAAATAAAATAAATATAAAATATTTATTTTATATTGCACTTCTAAAGTATTATTTTTGATATTTTCCTTATATATATACTCTACAAAATATGACATATCATAAAATATACAATATATCATTATTCCTATTATATACGATTCCTTTAATCTTCCTCTTTTTTCTTCAATAGCGTCCTGACATAACAACTTACAATAATCATTTGAAATTCCATTTCTAATTAAATTAATTATATCTTCATCCATAAACTCACATCCATATTATTATTTATTTTATCTCATTATATCATATATTTTACTTTTGTATATTTAATTCTACTATTTTTCCATTCATACTCACAGATGGTGTCCTGAAGTAGGAAGCCTCTTTTCATTATTCAATAAAATAATCCACGGTTTAAATTTTATCACCAATTATACAAAATTAAAATTTGAAAAAATTACGCACTTTACTTGACAAAGTCCATCACCCAAGTTATCAATATTGGTCTATTAAAAAGTTTAAGGAATAATTGAAAAAATATCAGAAAAAATATTCAGTTTATTTTTCAAAAATACTAATACAATATTCATCTAAGATAATTATTACTCATATTTAACAACTTCCGTATAGTTAGAAAAAACAAAATAAATTTGTAATTTTATTTCTTTACATATTATTTTGTTTTTCTTTTATTTATTTAAATTTAATCTTTTTTATCAAGTAACCAATCCAACACATTTATTTTCTTTATCCCGTCAAAATCAGCATCTAAATCATCATCTAATGTCAAAATATATTTAGGATAGTTATCATTTATTTTCTTTAAAGGTGTTAGTTCTCTATCTAAAATTTTATTTTCTTCTTCACCTTCTGTTCTTGTTGTTAATGCTACTTGATAATAAACTGTATTTTCAGGTTTCTTAGCGACAAAATCAACTTCTAATTCGTCATATTTTCCTATATATACATCATATCCTCGTCTTAATAATTCTAGATACACAACATTTTCTAATATATGTCCCATATCTCTACCAGAACCTTGACCTAACATATAATATCTAAGTCCTATATCTACTGCATAATATTTTTCTTGAGTTTTTAGATATTCTTTTCCTTTTATGTCATACCTGCTCGCTTTAAATATTAAATAGCTATCTATAAGTGTATCTACATAATTTGAAATTGTATTATAAGATGAATTCTTTTCTACACCTTCAATATTATCGCTTATGCTTTTCATACTAGTTCTATTTCCTATATTATCATAAAGATATTTTGTAACCCTTTCTAATACGTTTTTATCTGTTATTCCTTTTCTTTGCATCACATCTTTGAATAAAATTGTATTGTATATACCATCTAAAAACATATTGATATTTTCTGAATTTATTTTATATAACTCTACTGCTTGAGGAAAAGAACTATATCTTAAATAATCTCTAAACTTTCTCGATATATCTGTTTTATCTTCAAAAGCAGATATATACTCTTTAAATGATAACGGTAACATTTTTATTTCAATATATCTTCCTGTAAGTAGTGTAGCTAATTCTGAAGATAATAAATATGCATTTGAGCCTGTTATATATAAATCTACATCTTTATTTATAAATAAGCTATCTACTGTTTTTTCAAATTCATTTACATTTTGAATTTCATCTAAAAATACATAAGTCTTTTTTCCTTTAATCAATTTTGCTTTAATATGTTCATATAATTTTTTTCTATCTTGTAGTTCTTCATAATCTGCATTTTCAAAATTTATCGATACTATTTGATTATCTTCTACTCCACTTTCTCGTAAATAGTCTTGATATATCTCTAATAATGTGGATTTTCCACATCTTCTAATTCCTGTTATAACTTTTATTATTTGTTGATCTTTGAAATTTTTTAATATAGATAAATAATTATCTCTATTTATTCTTTCCATAAAATCTCCTCCCAACTATAATAATTATACTATCTTTTAATATTATAATCAAGTTTTTTCAAAATCATGAAAAAACTTCTTGGTTTTGTGTACTTTTTTCAAACATAATAATTGATACTAATTATTATATTTTAGTATAAAAAATATCGCTTATAAGAGACAGTTTTATCTCTAGGTTCTATAATAAATGTTGGGGTGAAAAAATCCCAACATTTTTTTGTAAAAATAATGCACTTATCTAAAATACCTGATAAAATGTAATTGCTAGAAAACATTTAAAGGAGGTATTGATAAGTGCAAACTAATTGTATCAAAAATTTGTTAGATTTAAAAGATTTTATTGTAAAAATATCAAAAATTTAAAAGATAAGGTAGAAATATATATTGAATTACCTGTTAAAGAACATATTTGTCCTCGTTGTGGACATGTTACTTCTAATATTCATGATTACTACACTCAAACTATTAAGGATATTCCTATTTATTTTAAACCTACTTTCTTAATCATTAGAAAACGTAGATATGTCTGCAATCATTGTGATAAAAAATTTTTTGAACAAAATCCTTTGCTTTCTAAGTATTCTAGAAGAACTACTAGACTCTCTGGTTTTATGATTAATCAACTTCGTAATCTAATATCTCAAGCTGATGTTTCTAAACAAACCAATGCCTCTCCTAGTGTCATTTCTAAAATGTTACCTTATCTCGCTGTTACTAATTCTACTTTGCCTAGAGTTCTTTGTATTGACGAATTTAAAGGTAATACTGGTCATTACAAATATCAAGTTGCTTTGATTAATGGTGAAACTCATGAAGTTGTTGATATTCTTGAATGTAGACAAAAACATTTTCTTTGTGATTATTTTAAAAAATTCTCTCAAGATCAACTTGATAATGTTGAATATTTTATTACCGATTTATGGGAAACTTACAAAGATATTGCTTTTACTTATCTTCGTAAAGCTAAAATTGTCGCTGACCATTTTCATTTTGTTAGATATGCTTGCAATGCTATTAATCAGATTAGGATTTCTGTTCAAAAGAAACTTCCTAAGTCTGAAAGAATTTACTTTAAACATTCTAGAAAACTTCTTTTATCTAGAAAATGTAATTTAAAAACTGATGAACAACAGGATGAATTATCTTATATTCTTATTAATTATTCTGAAGATTTACGCATTGCTTACAGAGAAAAAGAAGAACTTCTTGATATTATTCCTTCTGAAGTTAAAATTAAATCCTTTTCTGAATGGGTTAAAAGGATTTTAGAATCTCCTGTTTCCCAGTTGCGAGATTGTGCTAAGACTTATCAGCATTGGTATACTGAAATTAAACATTCCCTTGAAGTTACTTATTCCAATGGAGTTACTGAAGGTTTTAATAACAAAATTAAAGTTTTGAAAAGAGTTTCTTTTGGCATGCGTAATTTTAAGAATTTTAAAGCTAGAATTTTATTATTAAATAGATAATTTATTATTTAAATATACATTTATTACCAGTTTTATTGATTGGTTTATTAACTATACTTTCAATTGCATATTTATCAGTTATTTTTAATATTTTTTCATTTCAACTAAAAAAGCTGAGGCAGAAAACTTTCACTGTTTTCCACCCCAACTATTGACATTCAACCATTTTCTATATAATTCTTCATTAACATTTTTACATCCATATATTGTTCTATAATATAATTGCATCCTTCCTTCATTTGTTCAAATTCCTTATTTAATAACACATGTAATCCATTAGGTCTCGTTCCCGGCAAAAACAATGCACTGCAAATGTCCTTTTGCCCCTTTAATTGTCTATTTCCTAATAATAATGTATATGCAACTTGTTTATATTCTATATCATTTAAATCTCTATAATATTTAGCATCAAAAGCATAAACCGAATTTTCATTTTCGAAAAAAAAGTCTGGTCTTATAATATTTTTATCTTTATATCTTTGATCTATTGGCATACTCTCTGCTTTAAATTTTATATTATGAATTTTATCCTTGTTAAATATTAATTTTCTATTTTGATTATCAACACGCTCAAAATGCTCATTTAGATATTTATTTATCATTCTTTCCCATATAAGATTAAAATATTTTATATTTATATGTATTGCTCCACCATTAGAAATTTTCTTTATCTCCTTTACATATTGTATTATTGAATCAATTAAATTTATTTCTGAATCTTTAAATACTTTGCTTTTATATACATATAATTCCTTTAATACAGATTCTCTATTTTTTATAATATCTATTGGATTTATCATTTCATTAACTCTTTTTATTCCACCGACAAATGGAAATAATTCTATTGTATGATTAATAATAAAAGTCATACATTCCCCTATAAATGTGTGTTTTTCTTCTTCAGATTTAGAATATAGTGGAAAATATAATAAATTCCCATTTGAAATAATAACATTAGACTTTCTCATTGTTGTTTTCCAAGATATTTTATTATTACAATTTGCTCTTTCTCTTATTACACTATTTTTATATAATCCATATTTCATATAATAATCATATATTTTATAAAAAGCTTCAAATGGATAATCAGATTTAAAATTTTTTTTATATCCATAGTATTTTTCAGCAAGTGCTCTATTAGGATCCATATTATATTGCCTTATAACTTTAAATAATAACTCTACATCTTCGTTGTTAATTTCTTCTAAATTATCATTATAATGTTTAGGAAAGACTACTAGAATTTTATCATTTTTATATACAAAACCAACAAAGTCATAAATCAAACTACCATCTGAATAAGCATATTCTTTTTCTTTTATATTCAATTCAAATTCCTTTAATATGTTTTCATCTATGACCTGTCCATCCTGTCCAAAAACATATTGCATCATTATTTTCCCCCTTTTTAGCTATATCTAATATTCTCCCTTTAAAATTTTTATAAATTCATCACTAAATATTTTTTCTTTATTGTCAAAGAAATCATATAATGTTGAAAAATTAGATATATTGCTATCAAAGAGTTTACATTCGTTTCTATACGATGCATTTTGCACATCAAACCATAAATAATGTAATAATTTATCTCTTAATTTTATAAAATTTTTACCATCATCTTCCGTAAATTTTATAAAAAACTGTCCTATTTGTTTGTCTTCACCCAAATCTAAATATTTATTAGAAGAAATAAAAATATTTAGCATTTGATATAATCTTACCCACTCTACATCAAATCCATTTTCCTTAGATTCATAAATCTTTATGTTTATATTATTTAAATATTTATCCTCATCTTTTTTTGGATTGGTTGAAATATATCTCCACTCAAATCTTCTTTTAAAAGCATTATCCATTACAAATACATTTTGATCAGAAGTATTAACTGTACCATAAATGTACATATTAGAAGGAATTTTTATCATATTATTATGTATTAGTCTTGAATTTATCCTACTTGCAATTAATTCATTATTAACTGCATATGTACTCCAATCTTTTTCATCTCTATCTTGATTTCTATCCAACAATTGGAATATATCCCCAAAAATTGCAGCACAATTTCCTCTTGACATCTCTTCTATAATCAAATACACATATTCACCAGGATTTTCATAAGCTCTTTTCAATGCTTTTGTAAATTCTCCCTCTTTAAAATCGTATGTAATTGATTTGGTTTGTTTATCCACCTTTGGCAATAATTGTCCAATAAAATCATTATATGTAAACTCTGGATGAAAAGTAACTCTAAACTTATTATCTAGACTTACATCTTTTAATTTTTTATCTATTTCAAAGCTTTTTCCTGTTCCTGGGACACCATAATAAACAATGTTACAACCACCTGTTACTCTATTTTCTTCAGTATTTTCTTTAATAACATATTTAGGTTTTTCATCTAATATCTCAGCATACTCACTTAGCGAAATGCCTTTGTTTAGCTCAGCTATATAGGACTCATTTATCCCAGATTCCATTATAATGTTATTTCTATTATAATTTTTACTTTTTATTAAGTATCCATATTTAATACCAAATAATAAAATTCCTGTTACTTTCCCATGTAATTCATCATCATAAAATTTTTTAAGTATTTCTCCTAATTCTTTTTCAGAATATTCTTTTACCTCTTTTATATCCTCATTTGTTATTTCAAGTAATTTTTTTACACTATTTATTTTTTTGTTTATTTCATTTTTTACTATATCCTCAATATTATCCATAATTATTCTCCTATATTATTTTTTCAACCAAATCTATACTATTTTCATCAATATAGTATCTTTTATCCATTTCTTTTATGAGACCAGCTTGAATTAACATACTCTTATTATATGTAAAAACTGTATTATTATTTTCTAAAATAATATTTAACTTTCCTTTTCTATACATTTCTACTTCTCTTTTTAACTCTTCTTTATCATTTATAGTTTTTAATAAGTAGAATTCTTTTTCATCAATACTATTATTTTCATAAATAAATCTTAATATTTCGAAATAGTTTTCTTCTTGACCATTATTCTTTCTATTAATTAATGACAACACTATAATAAGTTTTAATATTTCTTCAATTTTCTTATCTATATCACTACTAATACTGCCCGAATATTCTTCTTTAATTTCTATCAGTTCAATATATGCTTTTCCTAAATTACTAATAAAATTACTTAGTTTTATTTTACCAATTTTGTCTTTTCTATAGTCATTTAGAAATCCATTATTGTATAAAAATGGAATGTCTACTCTTATTGCGCTTTCAGTAATTTTTAATTCTTCATTCATTTTTGTTTGTAATTCTTTGTATTCTAGTTCTTCATCCTTATGTATATTTATAAACATTGCATATTTTTCTAATTTTTTATTAAAGTTTTCTGTAAAACTAACTCCGGGAGATCCAAATCCTTTTATATCAATTATTTTTTCTTCCATAATAAATTCCTTCTTATTTTATTTGCTTCTTTATTTCCTTTGCTAATTCATATGCAAGTAATGGTGGTACAGCATTTCCAACTTGCTTATATTGACTAGTCTTTGATCCTAAAAATTCAAAATCATCTGTAAATGATTGTATTCTAGCAGATTCCCTTACAGTAGGGATTCTGTTTTCTTTATAATGAAAATAGTTTCTATGTCCTGTGTCTATAGTATTTGATGGTAATTTACTGTTCATTCTTTGAAATGCTTTATTATATTTTCTTACTTCCCAATACTTTTTATCTAAATCCTTAATTTTTCCTCCGTCAGGTACTAAATTTATTATATTAATCGTTTGTTCTGAATGAATTGTTATATCATTATTTTTTAATTCTTTAGAATTTTTTCTCATCATTCTTTGATAATCATTTTGAGGCTCTACTAAATACTTTTTATTACTTTTTTCTAAATCTCCTATAGCTTCCATAGTAGATATTTTTTTATTATGCTCCTTTGGAAACTTAAAAGTTTTATCTTTAATTCCTACAAAAAATACTCTCTGTCTATTCTGGGGTACACCATAATCGGCAGCATTTAATATCTTATATGTTATATTATATCCCAGTTTTCCAAATCTTCTTATTATGTCATCCTTAAATAATCCATCATTTAATGTTAATAAACCTTTTACATTTTCCAACAAAAAGAATTCCGGTTTTATTTTTTCAACAATTCTACAATATTCAAGGTATAAATAATTTCTATCATCATTTATGTCTCTTTTTCCAACTGTACTATAGCCTTGACAAGGTGGTCCACCTATTATTCCAACAATTTTGTGTTTTTTAGAAAATTCGTCTAAATATTTATCATTTAAATCTTTTATATCTTCACAAATCGCTACTTTTTCTTTATGATTGTGATTATATGTTTTTACTGCATCATCCCACATGTCTATTGCTAATGCAGTTTCAAATCCTGCAAGTTCAAATCCTTTGCTTAATCCTCCACAGCCACAAAATAAATCAATTATTTCATTATTCATTATTACATTCTAACTCCTTTTTTATAACTTCTGCTAGAGCTTTTGATAATAATGGTGGTACAGCATTTCCAACTTGTCTATATTGTGATGTTCTTCCTCCTTCAAATATAAACGAATCATCAAAGGACTGTATTCTTGCAGCTTCTCTTACTGTTGGAATTCTATTATATAATGGATGAAAATAATTACTATGTGAATTTCCTGTATCTATGGTTACAGAAACATCTTTCTCATCTAATCTTTTATATGCTGACGAATGTCTATTATTTCGTTGATTAGAAAATAATTCTTTAGGAATCTTTTGCCAATTTTCTCCTTGTTTTACATAAGAAATCCTTTTTTGTACTATATCTGAAGGGTATCTAACTTCATGATTGGCAATAGTATTATTATTATTCCTTAAATATTTTCTATATACTGTATTTGCACGACTATTCAATTTAATTTCATGACCATCACTATTATCCTCATATTGGTATAGCTCTCCTATAGCATCTTCGACTGTTACTTTTTCTTTAACTTTTTGCATCTCTTCAAAATCAAAAATATTATTTCTTAGCATTACAAAAAAGTTTCTCATTCTTTTTTGAGGTACTCCATAATCTGATGCATTCAAGACTTTATTATTGACTTTATATCCTCTTTCTTCAAATATTTTGTAAATTTGTTCTTTTGCATATCCATTATTTTCTGAAATTATTCCTCTTACATTTTCAATTACTATTGCTTTAGGTTTTGCCATATCAACAAACTTAACAAATTCGAAAAATAATTTGTTTCTTGGATCATCATTTACTTTATTTCTATTTGCAGCAGAAAATCCTTGACAAGGTGGACCACCTATTATTACCTCTATATCTTTTAAATCTCCAAAATTTTTTCTAATTTCCTCTTCTGTCATGGAAGATATATCACAACATATCCCTTTAGCATTTTTAAAGTTTTTATTAAATGTTTTGATTGCATCTTTATTGAAGTCTATCCCACCTACTATTTCAAATCCTGCAAGTTCAAATCCTCTACTTAATCCTCCACAACCACAAAATAAATCTATAACTTTTAATTTTTTCTTCATGTTTCCTCCTGATTTTTATTATTAAAAATCTATTATATTTTATATCACATTTTATAAATTTTAACAACAATTATTGACTTTTTTCAAAAAAAATACCAATACATAATATATTGGTATTTACTTTTCTCAAATTTCACAAAACTACTCTTTTCACTTATTAAATAACATTACCCTTTAAATATATCATATTCCCCAATTTTGACATAAAATAATGTTATTTAGAATACAGGTTGTCAAAAGCTATTTTTTCTTGTTCTTCCATAAAGTTATCAATAACTTTTTTTCTGAATAAGATTTTCCTAGCCACTCTGAAATGAGGTAACTCATTTTTTCTCACTAGTTGTCCCACTAACCAATAAGAAATCCCTAAATATCCAGCTACTTCTTCCATTGTCAAGGTAGTTCTTTCTTTTCTACTTTCTGAAAATTCTCTAAATCTGGCATATTATCACCTACTAGTATAATTATACAAATCATTACTTTTCAATACCAAACCTTTCTATAAATTTTTAAGCAAAAAAATAGAGGTACAGAATATCAAATATTCCATACCTCAAAATTTAGTAAACAAAATGATAATTCTATATAAATATATGAATTCAAAATTATTATTTTCTAAATTATATAATTTTCTATTCAAAAGTCAATACTAATAGCCTATTCTAGGTAAATTTTGTGTTGTTTCTATTTCTTTGAAATAAGTAACAGTTGTCCATTCATCAGTATCTTCTACATATTTATCTTCATAGTTTCCAAATACTTTAGTATAATTTGTAAATTTAAATCCATTTTCTAAATTGTCTAGCATATCACAATATAGAATAGGAGCTTCAACCTCTGAAAATCCTACTTTTACAGTTCCAAATCTAAATTAATATTCAGTAATATATTCATCATCTTCTAGATCTACATCTTTAAAACTTATTTCATTATTTACTTGTGTACTTAGACCATCTACTAGCATTTTATAATCATTTTTATTTGTTTTGTACCAAATAGAATATTCTAAATCTTCATTCCAAGTACCTGTATAAATTCTATCAGCTCTTAATGCTTGTGTTGGTAATGTGTCTTGCCAAGTGAAATTGTTTAATGAAACATTTGAATTATTTTTTATATTTTTAAAATTATAGTAAATACTGTCTTTTGATTGAGTTTCTACAAATCCTTTTTTCTCAACTTCAACTTCAACCTCAATATCAACACTATCATCTTCAACATTTACATCAACAATTTCTTTATGTTCTTTTATTTCAGCCTCAAATATATCTGAGTTTATTAAGTAATATGGAGATCCTGAATCTACTTCTTTTAAATAGTATTTTCCTTTTACAAGTAATTTAGAAATAGCTTTACCCTCGCTATCAGTTGTTAAAGTATCCACTAATTCATCATTTGAATTATAAACTTCAAATACTGCTCCTTCAAGTTGAGTACCCTTTTTATCTCCTGTAAGCTCATTATCATCGCTACTTACTTTTGTTACTTCAATTTGTCCTTTAATTTTTTTCATTTTCAAATACAACATCTTTTATTTGGTTTTTTTCAAGTTTGATAGTATGAACTTCCTCATCTAAAACATAGGTATCTAGTGTTTCTACCTCTTGTATTTTTAGTTCTGAAAAATCTCTTATTGGATAACTAGATGTTTCAGCCTCTCCATTTTCATCTGTTATTAATTCTTCTAATACATTTCCGTATTTATCCATAACTTTAAATTTGACATTTTCAAGTTTTACTTCGTTATCTTCTTCGTCAACTTTTATTATTTTTATAGAGCCTTTTTTTAGTTCATTTTCTATTTGAAGTTCTTTTGTTTCATTCCATTCAACTTTAATATCTGTATCTTCTGCAAGGTTATACCATTTGTTTGTTTCCTTTTTAATTAATGAGTAGTCGCCAATTCTTAAATCTTTTATTTCCAATTCTCCATTCACATCTGTATAATAAGTTCCAATTACTTTATTAAATTCGTGTGAGAACAAGTCAAATTCTACATTTTCAAGCACTACTCTGTTGTTATCTTTATCTATTTTGTAAACTTTTATATTATCTTTTTTATGCTCATTTTCAACATTAACATCAGATGTTTTATTATATTCAACAGGTACATCAAATTCCATATCATTTAAAATATATTTTGGATTTATTTCCACCTCAACTAATTTATAGTTTCCTTGATATAGTTTATCAAATGTTGCAATTCCTTGTTCATTTGTTGTAGCTGTTCCTACTATTGTTCCATCTTCTCTTTTTAATGAGAACTTAACTCCTGCAATAGGTTGTGAAGTTTCATCATCTGTTTTATTTACTACTACTTTTCCTGTATTTGTTTTATATTTAATGTAGCTCTACCAACACCATCTCCAAATGGATCATAAACAAGTGCATAGTTTTGAGTACCTTCCACTCTTGTTTGTCCATAAAATACTGGATAAGTTTTCACTTTCCCTTGAATGTTGATTATTGCGTTTGAAATATCTTGTCCCATTTGTGATTTAGGAATTTTTACATACATACTTTCATTTCCATTAAATAAATTTGTTTGAGTACCATTTGAATTAGTAATTATAGTTCCTTCAGGTAAGTTTGCAGTAGCAGTAACTGTATAACTTGCCATATCTACTGTACTTGAAACATTTATTGAATCTATTATTTACATTTCTCTTTCTTTAATTAAAAGGTTTATTCTATTGTAGTTATATAAGTAAAATTCTACCTTTTTACATTCTTGTTTTGTCATCTGCCAATCCTCCTTGAAGTAATTTCTCTAATTCAAGGACAAAGTATTGTGCATCTATTTCATAAAAATTATTATCTGCAAAATCTAAAATTAAATTTATAATATATTCATTACTATAATTTTCAATATTATTAATTATTTTTCCTATATCTTTTTTGTTGTAAGTTAGTAAAGAAATACAAATATTATTTAATTCATCTTTATCATTAAATATAGCAATTTCTATTTCTTCTAGTAATTCATCAAATAACTCTAATGTATTATTTAACTCTTCTTTTTCTGTATAATTATTCGTTGATAAGCTAAGCCATTCTATAAAGTAAAAATCTTCTATAAATTCATCGTATTCTTCTACAATCTTTTCTATTTTATACTGTAAAATATTTAATCTTGCAATTTTATTTATCTCATTAATTAAACTATTAAATTTTTCTTTTCCCATAAAAACCTCCAAAAAGATAACTTCAGCGATTGCTGAAGCCCTTGATTTTTCAATATTAAATTACATTATTTTATACCCTTTATTTACCATTTATGAAATAAATTTTAATGCTTTTTAACGGTTTTTAATGGTCTTAAATGGATTTTTCCAAGTAACAAAAAATCCTCTGTAAATCGCTTTAACAGAGGCATTTCAGTGGTTGCGGGGGTAAGACTCGAACTTACGACCTTCGGGTTATGAGAATGGGTTGACTGCTTTTTGAACTTTAGTGAAATCAAGAGTTTTAGCTAATATTTTAGTACCTTCGGGTATTTTAGCATATCGAACATTTGTGTAATTTTAGGACGTTTTTTGAGGATTTCTTCCCCAACTTTTCCCCAACTTGTTTTATACATTTGTTCGTATAAAAATTGGATATTAATGGGAAACCTAAAATTTATTTAGGAGGTTTACAGTTATGAATAATAAAATTACTTATTATAAAGAAGGAGATTATTTTATACCAAATTTGTATTTACCCAAACAGCCTGATGGTCACATTGGAAAGTATGGCAAATTGCGACTAGATTATTTAAAAAATTTTAATAAAGGTCTATATACTGAATTACTTATAGATGGTACTTTGAAACAGCATTTGTTAGATATTGATGAGAATGCTAATGAAAGAGTGCACATGCTTATAAAACAATTTGCCAAGTCTGAAAATATTGATGAATACTTAAAAGAACATCATCCAATGGAATGGGTTCAGGCTATGAATAATATTAAAAATAGAGCAGAAGAAATCGTATTGAATGAAATTATATATGTGTAGGAGGATATGAAAATGGTTAATTTTAGAGAAGTTAATGATGAAGATATATTAAAAGAGTGGTTAGATTATAGAGAACAGGAGGTTTTTGGTAGTCTTACTGAAGAAGATAAAAAACA
Organism: uncultured Clostridium sp.; assembly: GCA_964449925.1. Classification (GTDB taxonomy): domain Bacteria; phylum Bacillota; class Clostridia; order TANB77; family CAG-508; genus CAG-269. The sequence goes on along the minus strand of CAYVCM010000002.1, from coordinate 24,750 downwards.
TCATATCTATTTTGATGAAATTGTTGAGAATATTTTAAAGACTGTACCTAAACAGAGTCAAAAGTATGTTAAGAGACAATTAGATAAACTTGATGAGAATTTTATGGATTATCTTTGTTATTGGAATGAGAAGTATTATAGAAATGGCTTTGTTGATGGTTCTCAATTAGTTATGGGATGTTTTGAATAATAGTTGAATCACTATTCAGTTATGTAGTAAAAAAGAAACAGATAAATCAACTTTTTCTGTTTCCTTTTTACTCTTTATTTTCCAACTCTTCAAATCCTTGTATTCCATAGTATTTTTTCCATCAAAATAATATTCTAATTTGTAATAATATTCATTATTCATAACATCTGTAACTGTTAAATATACTTCATTAGCATTTTTAATTTCATCAGGGAAAATATGTAAATAAAAAATAGTATTTTTATCTATTATATTACCATGCTCAGGAAAATAATATTTTCCATCTATAATTATATTTTTTAATATCATTATTGCATTATCTGTATTCTTTATTATACCATCTATTTTATAATCTCCCTTAACTTTACTTTCATTTACCATAACAAAATTATCAGCTTTATCCAGTCCATCTATTATTTGATATGGATTATTAGCATAAAAATATGGTTTTATTCTTAATTTTTTATTTTCTATATCGTTCTTCTTTTGAGTATTTATTGTTATTATCACTCCTCCTAATGTTAATATTCCTCCAATAAAAGATGCTAATATAGGAATAATAATATCTGAAATAATGTTTATATCATTCATTTCTTATTTCTCCTATATTTACTTTATTATTTTTCTTTTTTAATATTAATGTCGCATGTTGCGATATTTTGTCATGTACAAATTCAAATTTTTTCCAAAACCAATTACCATCATCATCTGGTTGTAAAATAATGTTTTTATTTTTATATACTTCATATAAAATATATTTAGCTAAAAACTTTCCAATTCCTTGGTTACGATATGGATAATCTATCATAAAATCAGAAATGAATATAGTTTCATCATCTTCATCATATTTTTTACTTATATTATTTGAATAACATATCACATGCAAATCTTCATAAATTATTGCATATCCTAGTATTTTATATCTATAAAAAATTGTTTTTTCTACAACTAAAAATATCTTTTTCCCTTTCGAAAAAGTTTGTATATTTAAAGTATTCAAATATTTTGATTTATTGTATTTTCTAATAAATTTAGAACACTCCAATCTTGTATTATAATCATATTCTATAATTTCCATATCGTATTATTCACCTTTTTATTTTATATTTATTTCTCTCAAGTCAATAAATTTATCAACATATTCTGCTTTTTCGTGTAATGAAGAATTCGTTTCCTTTTCTTTTGACTTTTTATATACTCTTTTTATAAATTTTTCTATATCATTTAAATCCTCATCATTAATTTTAGATAATATTGCATCAACAATTTCATATGAACTAAGTTTATTGAATGTATCTAAATTAATTGAATAACCGTATCCACCTGTTCCTACTGAATTTGATATCATATCTGCTAAAAATGCAAATATATTTTTTTCATTAATATTTTTCATTTGATTCATACATTCTTCACTATCAATTAAACAATATATATTATGTCTTGAATAATTTTTATTGCTATAAATGTTAATTTGGTTTATAGTAACATTAGCTATTAATTTTTTATAACTTTCATCCAACTCTCTATATATTCTTTCATTATAATCTTGCTCAAAAGAATTATTTTCTTTCTTTAACCATTGTATTATTCCTCTTATAAAGTACATGTTTTTATAATTAATCTCAACTATTGATTTTAATTGTTCTAATTCTTCTTTAGATAAATATCTTATTATTTCTGCACAAACTATTTCTAATCTATCTTTTGCATTTAGTCCTAAAAAGATTGATGTATTATCCATATATTCTTGTGATTTTATCAAGCACATCAAAATAGGAACTTTATTTTTATCAAGATTTCTACAGTACATTTCCATTGTTTCAATTATAAATTTTTGTCCTATTCCTTTATACATATATAGAATTTCTGAAAGTTTGTTTTGTAATATTTTAATTTCTTCAATATTTTCTAAATCAATCTTATTTTTATTATCCCATTCAATAAATTCCTTTATTTTACTATCTATATTTATAAAATCATTTTCTTGTTTGATAAAGTATAAATCAAAGAATTTAGCATTATATATTCTTCTTTCAGTTATAGACTTTCTATACTTTTCTTTATCTCTTGGAATACGGTATTCTGATTCATTTAAAAATTCTACACTATTACGATAAACTCTATATGCATTATTATATTTTTCAACATTTGGGAATAATAAACAAAGTATATTTTTATATTCTTTATTTTTATCGTTTTCAAATAGTTCATCAAAATATTTAGTTGCTCGTTCATTAAATTCTTTTGCATTATCTTTTAAATAACCATAAACTGCAACTTGGTCTTCTGAAACATAGTATTCATAATTTTTTCTAATATCTTTATATAATTCTATATTTTCTTGTCTAATTAATTCTAGTAAGAAATAGTCTGCCTTATTTAAATAATTATCGCCAAAAAAACAACAATTACATATTGAGTTAATTTTTCTCTTAAAAGATCTAAGGTCCTTTATGTTTTTATTGAATAAATTTATTGCAGATGAATAATGTTCTATATCTTTTTTATTAATTCCATAATGAATTAATAAATTTTTCAAACATATTGTGCAAACTTCATCTATATCTTCTTGGTTTATATCTGGAACAGATAATGGTAGTTGAACTACTTTGTCCATGTAATCATAATTGATATACAATTTATTATTAAATATATCTTGCATTTCATTTTCATCATAACTCAAAACATATATAAATCTATCTATATTTAAAATTGTAGAAATAGTTTTTAGAATAACTAAAATGTTATTTTCATTTGTCCTTTCAAGATTATCTATAATGAACACTACTCTTTTATTATTCTTTTTTAAATACTCCCCTATCATTAATTTAATTTTATCTATTATTTTATAATCCAATGAAAAGTATCCTATATTTACATCTGTTTTTGCTGAAACTATAGCTATACAACTATTAACAAACTTTTTTACTTCCAACGTACTAAAATTTATACCAATTTTTTTTATAATTTCATCAAACATTCCACATAACAAAGATTTTTCATTATTATATTTCCATGTTTCAAAATTATCAATAATTATAAAGCTTTCAGAATCTAATTGTTTTTTCACAATATTTAATATTGTAGTTTTACCAGAACCCCACTTTCCTGTTAAAGATATTATAAATCTCTCTTTATTTTTGCAATAATTTATACTATTAAATAAATCTCCAATAATTTTATTTCTATTTAGTAAATCATAATCAACATCTTTTTCTTCAAGAAAAATTAAATCATGATTACTATTATCTATTTCATTTTTATATAATTTTCTAATATCATATACATTAAATTCTTTTTTCTCATTTACTTTTTTATCCAATATGTACATAATGATAAATCTTAAGATTATAAAACCTATCAATATATTTTCTAGTAATATACACATTATTAATTTAAAACTTGAATATGAAATATATTTACTATATAATATATATATTGTCGTAGATATAAAACTTGTAAATAATATTAAATCAAAATAATTAAAGACATTAACCTTTATCAAGTTTAAAAATTTTTTATCAATTATAAAAAATGTAATAACTACTATTAAAGCAATAATACAATATATATCATAATTTTCTAGTAAAAAAGTAGGAATATTAAACATATCTATTAACAAAAATACTATTATAAATAATAAAATAGTTTCAATTATCTCTCTAACGTTAAATATTTTTAGAAAATTTATTCTTTCTTTCATCTTATTCCTCCATTACAAAAGACAAGATAATCCCGTTACCTTGTCTTTTGTAAAAATATTTTATTTATTATAAATTTTATTAAATTCTTTTTTTATCACCAATGCGTAATCACAAAACCATTTAAAGCATTCTTCCCACTTTTCTTGATTTGTTACATCACATTTTTTTATAGCCTTTATTCTTGAAGCTTTTTTATTATCTAATCGTTGCCATTTATATTTTAATCCAGTCTTTTCTTCTATCAATTCTTTATTAGCATAAAATAAATCATATATTTCTTTGTTATTATCAATATAAACTTCTATTCCTATTTCATTTCTTTGTGTTGCACATGTTAATGAAATATGATATTCAGAGTTTCCCATAGGTAAGTCATACCAATGTTGTGGTAAAGCTTTTCTCTTATTAAATTCTTTTGAATATTCTTCGTTACTTGCACCATATTCTCCAAATGCCTGCCAAAACTCTCCTTGTAATTTTTGAGCTTTTCCAAGTCCATTACTTGCTTTTTGAGTTTTTCCCCAATCATTTGGTTTTGACACTATATTAAATTTAGGTGCAGCTAAGGAATCACCTATCTTCCAAACTTCAATTTCTAATAAGAAAAATCCTATTTCTTCATCAGTATGTGAATTCAACCATTCTATAGCTTGTCTATGTTCATCTCTAGCTCTTTTAACTATCCAAATAATAGTTTTTGCATCTTTCCCAGAAGCATATGTAATTACCTTTCCTAAATGATCATGATTAGAATCTTCTAGCTGATTTTCTATTACAATTTTTCTGTCTGTTCCTTCTTCTCTTCCATAAATATCAACACTATATTTTCCAACAGATGATTCTCTTTCTTCTAATTCTATATCTATTCCTATTGCATCACTTAATTCTTTTAAATTTTCTTGTTTGCTTAACCAAACAGAGAAATCATATTCTTCATTTGGCCAAATATCTCTTAAATTTACTTTTTCTAATTTTCCTAACCTATTCAATTAATCAATTCCCCCTAAGCATATAAAATTTAATATCTTATCTTTATTTGTAAGTTTCAATATTATAATATTTAAATATAATAAATTTGAATATATCTGTTTTTCTGGTACATTCATTAATTTTATATCAAAGTTTGACAATTCAGAAATTATATTTTCTTCTATTTTTTTATCAGATAACATTTCCACAATATCTTTATCTTTAAAATTATCAATTAAAATCTCATGTGCTAATTTATTTCTCATATTTATTAGTTTTTCACAAGAACTATAAAAATCAATTTCTTCTTGTCTCTTTTGCATTGAATTAATATTGAAATCAAATTTCTTTATTTTATTATCTATTTTACATATCTTTATTATTTGGTTAAACGTAAAATTTCTAAAATCTTCATCTACACTGAAAGTTTTAGGATCCATATACAATTTGCTATTTGATATATCTATTTTTATATTCGAATTTCCTCCATACAAAAAGTATAATTTATTTTTAAATTTTTCATCAACATTTTTTATTTCTTCACAAAAAATATCTATTGCTTCTTTCTCCAATACTTTATACAATTCAAAAAATTTTACTATGATAACTGATCTTATCTGAAAACGAATTTCATCTGCACTGTTTTTCATTAATTATTCCTTCATTATTCTCATTACACAACTTAATCTTTTATTTACATTAGTTGTCGTAGCTGGAGATTGTTGAAATGTTGATAATAATTCTTTATCTTCTAATATAATATTTACTTTTTTTTCAAATTTTTTCCAATTATTTATTGCAAAAGGTATACATGCATCTATTAGATAATCTTTGCCTTTATATTCCTTAAACAATATTAACATTTTAATAGTTTTTTCTAATATTTCATTTATTTCTTCACTAGTGACATCTTTATGTTTTTTATTTTGAAACTCTTGCAAAACATCGTTTATCATTTCTCTCGGTCTCGAATTATATTTTTCAACAATTCCAGTTTTCAAATTAGATCTAATATAAAAAGCCATACTTTTATAGAATCTACCATAATCTTCATATCTCTTTCTATCATTTAAAGTAAATACTTTTTTATATTCCTCTTGATTTTGATTATTTTTCACAAAATCATCAATTAACTTTGTAAGATTTGAATGGTATATAGCTTTTCTAATCTCATTAACTCTTAATTTTTCTGATCCCTTATTTAATCTAGAAAAAATATCATATTTAGTAAATTCTGGAGAATTAGCAGTAATTACATATACATCTAATACAGATGAAAGCATTTCAGTAGTTTCCTTTATATTTTCTTCTTTTATCTCGCTAAATATTTTATCTCCAAATAAATCAGCATAATATTCCAAGTTTTTTTTCTTTAATATCAATTCATTACTAATAAAAGATTTTATTGTTGATAATCGTTGTTTTCCATCAACCACTTCATATCTACTTCCACTCAATATATCATCATTTGGAATTTCAACCACATAAATCGGTGGAATTATTATTCCCATATATAAAGATTCTATAAAAGATGTTTTTTTCTCAGTATCCCAGATGACATTTCTTTGATATTCTGGATCTAATATTAACTTTCCATCATTAATTTTCTGGAATATTTCAATTATTGACCATGTTTGTTTTACTATTTTTGTTTTTTCTAGCATTTTTCTTTTTTCATAATATGAAACCATTTCAAAATTTTCATCATATTTATCTATATCTTTATTTTCAGCTAATTGAATATTTTCATCATCTGTATTTAGATCTTCTGTTTGCTCTTGATTTTCATCCATTTCTTATCATCCCTTTAATTAAAATAATTTAAATATTTATTCATTTTATCACAAATAACCTTCATTGAATAGTTCTCCATATACTGCCAATCTGGTATCTCGTTTTTATCCACAGGCAATAATATTCTAAGATTTGGAAGGTCTGTACTTGATAATTGATTTCCATATGAAGAATGTTGTGTATTCATTTTTATCATAACTTTAAGGAATTCTGCTATATATTTATTCATCTTCCTATCTTTTAATATTAGTGCATGAACTTTCATATCCAGTGATGCTTTATAAGGATGGTAAAATACACTGCCCAAAAATGATACACTAATAAAATTTTCAAACTCACGATAATTTTTATCTTTTGAGTCATAAAAGCCATCAACACCATTATTAGTATCTCTAACTGTAATTCTAGGCGTTCTACCAGATACTAACTTGTTTTTAGGCATATATGCTCCTGTATGTGTTTGGATTCCATTACTTCCCTTAAAAGTTTCAAATAAATCTTTAATTTTAAATGGTAACCATGTTTTATCTTCTAAATTCTCAATATTTTTTACACATTTTAATTTATCAATATTACTATATAAATAATCTTTTCCATTCATAATCATTTTAAATTCAAAAGTTAACGAATCACTTATTGAATTTTGAAATTCTTCTTCTGTTGGAATGTCTTCATTAAAATAATAATATGAGTGTAACCATTCGTCATCTTTTGTAATTTTTGTTTTTACGCAATAATTAGTATCTTCTTCAATTCTATCAAACCACACATCTAATAAATGTTGTTTTTTATCTTTTGCTGACTCCGTTTCAACTAATCCAATATGCTTTTGAACTTCATATCCATCATCTTCAAAATTAATAAACTTACATATTTTTTCTTTTGGATGAGGAATTCCTGCAGTAAAAACTGCTATACATGGCATAGTTCCAACCCTATAAAATGTATCTTTACTTAAAGTAATCACACCTTCTAAAGTATGATGTTTTAATATGTTTTCTCTTATTGATTGTTCTTCACTCGTTTTTCCTGTAAAACAAGATTGGGGAACTATTACAGCACATCTTCCTTCGTAAACTAATGAATTAAGCAAATGTTCAATAAATGATATTTCATATAAATCTGGGTTATTTTTACTACCCTGAGAATATGGTGGATTCATTAATCCAACTGTTGGTTGATTTAATTGTATCTTATTAGGATTAAGGCTTAAAAAATCATCATTAATTAAATTACTTTTTCCATCACCTCTTAATATCATATTAGTCGTTGCTATTGTAAACATATCCACTCTCTGCTCTATTCCCAGTAATTGTTTTTGTTTTATACTCCTTCTTTGATTTTCATCATTCGTTTCTTTTAACATTTTATGCATAGCAGCTACTAAAAAACCACCTGTACCACAACATGGATCAATAACAATGTCATTTGGCTTTAAATCGACTAAATCACAAAATAATTCAGTTATATGTTTTGGTGTCAATATTATACCTAATGTCTGTCCACTTCCTCCAGAATAGCTCATAAATTCTCCATAAAATCTTCCTAGATAATCTTCTGCTGAATTTGTATATTTAATACTCATATATAATTTTTCATTCAAAAATTTAGTAAAAAATTTTAATGGTGTTTCACCTAATTTTGAATTAACTTCATTTAATTTTGGACTTTCTTTTATAATATTAAATTGATTCTTTATTTTATCTTTTTTTATCTCTGGAGTTACATTTGATCTATTTAAATTAGCTTCAATAGCGTCCATTATTTTTGCACCATCAGTTTTTACAGTATCCCCAGTTAGATCATCAATATTAAAATTCTTAAATTCTGCTTCTCTTAATGCAAGTAATATTCCAGAAACAATTAATGGTTTTTCTTCATCTTTAATATTACCATAATTTCTAAGATATTCATGAAGTTCTGCAGCATCTTTTAATATTTCAGCAGTTTCTTTCTCTTTATCAGTACTTTCTTTTAAAACCTCTCTAATATAATATTCTTCTATATTTAAATCATTAAAAGATATAAATGATTCTACATCATTAAGTTCTCTATAATATTCTGTTTCGTCAACATATATTGGTGAAATTCTATGTCTTTTTTCATTTCCAGATACTCCTATTGCTATTGCTTTCTTATATGTTGAATTCTTTATAATATGTTGTGCATAGAATAAAGCACCATTTACAGCATATTCTTTTATATCATTTTGATTTCTACTGATATTTCCTTCCTCATCCCTCTTAATATGATTTCTTACATCTGCTTTATCTTCTATAACAATAACATAATCTTTTACCACTCCGCAAAACTCTGGATATCCAACATTTCCCGTTCCATTTTTCGAAGCAGTCTTTAAAGCATTATCAATTTCTAATATATTACATCCTTGAGCTGTTAAATTTATTTTTGCTTCTTTTAATAGTTCATTAACCCATAAATCTGTATTTATTTCTTTTTTTGCCATATTTACTCCTCCATTCATAATTGTTATATCATATTCATAGAAAATTGTCTACGGTATGAGACAATTTTCTATAGATATATGCCAATATCTTTTAATTATTTTAAACATTTTATCAAACATTTGTTTCTTTTGCAATAATTTTTTATAATTTATATAAAAATTTTTATTACCTTTCTGTGCCTATTCTACCTCTCATGCCTTCTAGCTTTTTTATTTTTCTCTTTTAATTTCTTACTTTGCTCTTTTTTCTTTGACTTTTGTTTCTTCCTCTCCTCTAACTCTTTTATCTGTCTTTTCATCTGCCTAGCATTGTCACTAACTTCATCACACAACTTAATCTCTTTTCTAACTTTTTGTAAAACAGAAGTAACATCAATTATTTCTTTAGTAATACTATTTTTTTCACTTTCATTATCTAATTTCTGTCTTTTATAATACAACCTATTCCTTATATTCAAAGTCTTTTGTAATTCTTCTTGTTTCTTCTCTTTTAAATTATCTATATCATTTATAGTTTCTAACTTATACTTACATATAAACCTTATTTGTTCTGAATACTTGTGCATTTTCCTTACTTCTTCTCTCATTTTTGGAGTAAGTTTATAATTTAAATTTTTCTTTGGATATACTTTTAATAAATAACAATAGTAATAATATAACGCAATTATCCCTTTAGGTTTTCTTAATTTCTTCACACTACCTTTATAAAATAATCTTTTATCATAAGTTTTAGGTTTAATTACTTCTTCTCTACTTGGATATCTACTACAAATTTTATTTTGAATATTTTCAATAGAATATTCTTCTCCAAATGCTCTTTCTATTCTAATATTTCTTTTATGTGGATACATTCTCACACTAATTTTATTAGCTCTAATATATACTTCATATCCCATTTCTTTTAATCTTTTTAAAAATTCTTTATAAGTCCATGAATATTCTATTGCATAATCTATATCTTCTTTTGCAAATTTATAATAATCTGAATCTCTCATAGATTTTTTATAAAAATTTTCAAAATTAATTCCAGATTTGCAAGTCTTTTCTTTTAAAACACTTAAGCCATATTCTTCACATATTTCATCTGAAGTTTTTCTTAATAATGCTGTATTAGTAAAATTACTATAATACTTTTTTCCATCTTTAAATGAAACTGAATTTATGACAAAGTGATTATGAAGATGTTGAGTATTTAAATGAGTAGATACTACAACTTGAAATCTATCTCCCCACATTTCATTTGCAAGTTTTACTCCAATTTCATGTGCTATCTTTGGAGTAACTTCTCCTTCATTAAAAGATTGGTAAGCATGAAAAGCAAGTATTCCATTTTCTTTTCTATATAATGTTTTTACAAATTGCATTTGCTTAACTGCATCTTTTACTTCACAATTTATTCCTGTAGTATAAAATTGTTTTTCTGTTTTATCTGGATTAGTTGCATAACTCATTACTTGTCTGATACTATCAAACTCATCCATTCTATATTTGCTATAATTATTTTTTGTTTTTTCTTCATTTGTTGCATAGTTAATTACATGATCTAATCTTTTTTGTACTTTCCATATTTTTGTTGTTGCCATTTGCTTTCTCCTCTCTTCTAAAAAGGGGATTGGGGAATTTCCCCATTTAGAATTTCGAGCTGACGAAATTCATTGCTTGTTAGGACAACAATATGCTTCTTTTTAGTACTAAAATTATTCCTTTTTTATATCAAATGCACACCTAATTTTGAAAAATACTTGGACTTTTTTTTATCCAAGTACTTTTCTTCTTATTTTTTATTATAAAATATTTAGTTTATAATAATTATTTTTGCAGAAATCTAATCTTTCTTTATCATCCATATTACCTTTTACTTCATGATTTTCATCTTCTATTTTAAATATTTTATTTATTTTTCTTAATAAGATTTCTTGTTTTATATCTCTTATTAAACATGGAACTTTGTCATATCCTACTGCTTTTGCTGCTACTAATCTTGCTTCATCTCTAAAAATATAATATCCATTTTCTTTTTGAATAATTTCAAATGCTTTCTTAATTCCATTCCTTTTTATGGCTTCCATATATCTACAAACCTTTTCTAAATTTCTGCTACAAATTCTGTTATATTTAACTCCTTTTATATCTTTTATTTCTATTTCTTTATACTCTTTATAAACCTTCATATTATCAAATCCTTTCTTTTTTCTATTTACTTTTTCAATTTTTTGTATTAAAATATAGTTACAATCATTTAAGTTAGCATTTAGTTTGGTCGCTTGTGCTAGCTTTTTCTTTTATATTTTTTAGTGTTACTCCATAACACATTTGATACAATTTTGAGATAATCGCATCTACCAATTGCTCATCCTGACATTTGCTAAATCTTTCAATTAATCCTTGCTTATCAAATCTTGTTGTAATAATTATTGGTAATCTATTTTCATTTCTATTTTCTATTATTGTATATAATTTTTCTAATGCCCAGTTACTTATTTTTTCTGTTCCAAGATCATCAATTATTATCATATCTACATTTGAATATAACTCAATTAATTCATTCTCCGACTTTGTATTATCTTTAAAAGTTTCCTTTATCATATCTAATAAAGTTGTTAATCTTCCCATTAATACTATCTTGTCATTTTCAATTAATTTATTAGCAATTGACGCTGCTAAATGTGTCTTTCCAACTCCTGACTCGCCCATTATTATCAGTCCATTGGTATTTGCACCTATAATATTTTTATTTACATAGTCCTTAGCAATTGCTATAGCTATTTTATTTTCTGAATTACTATTAAAATTTTCAAAGTTCATATTTTGAAATTTTCTACCAATATAGTTTTGTTTATATATCTTGTTTATAACTTCTCTAAAATGTTTTCTCTTTGCAACTTCATATTCTTGCTTATCTTTTTCTTTCCAGTATTCTTGCGCTTTACTACAAGTACATCGTTCATATTCAATATTATCTGGAGAAAAATTAGCATATAAATAATCAAGTCCAATTGGAGTTAATTCTCTGCCACAAAATTCACATTTTTTCAATTTTTTGTGGATAACCTCGTTATATTTTATATTCTCTAAAACCATTTCCACTCTCCTCTCTTATATTTTCTTCTTTTCTTATTCTTAAATCTTTTGTATTCTTTTCTTGTCCGTTACTTAACGTTTGAATAACGTTACTTTTTTCATTTTCACTTTTTAATTTTTCACGATATCTTTTTTGTCTTTCTCTATTTTGCATTTGATATTTTTCATACTTTTCAATACTTTGATACTTGTCCCAATTTTTTATTAGAAATGTTTCCCCTTCTTTTCTTAACATTTCTAATTCTAGAAACTTATTTAAAATCTTTTCTATTTTTTTCTTAGATTTTCCCATAATCTTTGAAAAATTTTCTATTGTCATAGGATTATTGTCTCCTATTTCTAATCTTCCTTTGTTATTACATTCAACTGCTAATGCAATTAGCTGTATCCATACTCTAAAATAAGTATCTCCATCAGTTAATTTTAAAATCAATTGGATCTTTCTGTTTGAAAAAATATTAGTTTCTGTTTTAAACCAAGGTAATTCATACATATCCTCCTTTCCTCTCTTTCCCTGTTAGCTAGTAACTAACTGATTCTTTTTCTTTTCTATTTAGATATTCATCTAATGCTTGAATTCTAAATAGAAATTTTCCACCAACTTTGGAGCATGGTATTTGTTTTCTTCTTACTAGTTGATTAATTAACCAATAAGAAACTCCTAAATACTCTGCTGCTTCTTTCATTGTTAGTGTTGTCCTTTGTACTTTTTGTAGTTCCATAAAATCACCTCCTATTTTTTTGTTATTAGTGCTTGACTTTTGTTAACAATTAAATTATAATAATTATAGTTAGTTTTGTAAAGTATATTTATAAATATTTGAAAACTACTGTTTTTAAGAATTTATAAATATATAATTGTTATTGGAGGAAACAATGAAAAAATCCGATTTTAATAAAGAAATAAAAGTTACCACTCTCACAAATGATAACATTTTAGCTATAGAACTTAAATCTATCTTATATACACCAAATAAGTATAGAATACCTGTTGCTTTCGCTGACACATCAAATTCAGCTGACGATACAGATAAATATATAAAGGAAAATTACACCAAAGATGAACAAGAAAAATTAAAATATAATGAAGCAATTGATAATGAGTTTTTATCTAAAATTATAAAATTAAATTCAGAAGATGAAATAATACAACTTGCTAATGAATATAAAAAGAAACTATCAGCAGTGGATTATACTCCTCCATCAGAATTAAGATGTATTAATGCTCAAGATAATATAAATAATCTAAAAGGTTATTTCGTTATTGATGAAAATGCAATTATAGATGTAAATGGCCAATTGTTAACTGAATTCTTGAATCTAGACTTAAATAAATTTAGTGACTTTTTTGTATTTTTCACTAAATACTTTGGAATGTTTATTGACTTTTTTGAAGATATAGATTTAATAAATATACAAATTGATCAATTAACAAATATATCTGAAATAATCTCTTTAGCTCAATATACTTATGCATCTACAAAAAATAGTATTATTTCAGTTCAGGATTTATTTAAAAAATTTGTTGATTTATTATATGGATATAACAACAATAAAAGGATAAATTCACTTACTTTAAAACAAAAATTTTATATTTTTTATGAAGAAAATAAGAAAGAATTAAATGAATTTTCTGATAAATATAAGCACGATGGATTATTTAATTTTAATTATACATCTTCTGATTCTAAAAATTTAAAATATAAGAATACTACTGAATTAATAAATAAGATAAAAAAACTAGATCCTAAGGGTAACAAAATTTCTAGCAGTTACAGTATCATTACTGATAACATATATACTGTTTTCTATATTTCATTATATTATCTTGTTTTAAGTAGTCATACTATGATTAGAAAATGTAAAAATTGTCATAGATATTTCTTAACAACCAAATCCAATACATATTACTGTGATAATATTTACTATCAAGATAAAACTTGTAAAGATATTGGAAATCAATTATCGCAGAAAAGAAAAGAAAGTGAAGAACCTGTATATGGAAAATATAGGACTATATATTCAAATAAAGCAACTCTACTAAAAAGAAATCCTGATATTTACTCTAGAGAAGATTATGAAAAATGGAAAAGTACTGCAAGACAATTTATGAATGATATAAGACATGGGAAAAAAACTTATGAAGAATTTGATAAATGGTTAGATAAAAATAAATAAAGGAGAAATTTTAAAATGAAACTATTTGAACATCAAGATACTTATTCTTATTTTAACAACTTAAGAAACGAAATAAAATCAGATATTCAGAGTTTATCTGATGCCCAAATACTAAACACTAATTTTGAAGATCTAATTGAATATTACTATAGTAAATTTTATATTGAATCACTTACATTATATTTAGACAAGAAAACTTCTTCTTTAGAACAATCTAAATTAGAAAAATATAATCCTTTTTATAGAATGGGATTAAGAGAACAACAATTTTTTTTAGTGGACTCTTGCAAAGTAAGTTATTCTATTCCATTTTCTGGTTCTTCTCATTTGCTTCATTTAGAACCAACTCAACGAATATTATCAACTTTTGAAATAGATGGATTTAGTAACCTGAATAATAAGGAAGTTTTACCAACTATTCTTTATTCCCTAAATATTGAATTAAGTACTTTAAAAAAAGAAGAAAATCCTCAACAATATATTGATTCTCTTTTTAATAGAGAATTTAAATCTTATCTTGAAATGATTCAATATGTAAATAATGATATCTATATTTATAATAATTCACTTAAAGATATCATTAAAGATGCTCTAACTACCAGAAAAAATAAAGCCAATAGTTTTTCAAATTTAATAAATAAACTAAATATCCCATTAAAAGTAAATCCAAATGCTTCAAGTACAGCTTCAATACCTTTAATTGCTAAAAAAGAAATAAAATCTTTTCCGGAGCAAGCTAAGCCTTCAAAAAATTGGTACATATCTGATAAAGATTATTTATATATTAAAAATATAATTTCTCAAGCTTGTACTTCTTTTGAACATTCTCCAGCTGCATGTCAAAAATTAAATGAAGAGGAATTGAGAGACATGCTATTAGCAAATCTTAACACACATTATAATTCAACAGCCACAGGTGAAACTTTTAGTAAAAAAGGAAAAACGGATATAAGAATACAATTTGAAAACAAATCTGCTTATATAGCTGAATGTAAAATTTGGAATGGTATCAGCCAATTTAAAGATGCAATAACTCAATTATTTAGTTATACTACTTGGAGAGATATAAAAACTTCTTTAATTATATTTAATAAAAACATAAAAGATTTTTCTTCTATTACAAATAAGATACAAGAGGAATTGAAAAATAACTCTCTACAAACTAAAATATTAGAAATTTCTAAAAATGAATGGCAATGTACATTTAAGAAATCTTCAGAATCACAAGAACTTGTTGAATTGCATGTCATTATTTGTGATATTAGCATTTAGGAAAATAATATTATAAAAAAGTTTTAAAAAGAAAGGAACTAAAAAATGGTTAAAAATCAACATTATATACCACAATTTTATTTAAAACGTTTTGGTCAAAATGGAAAAATTGATGCTTATGATATAGAACATAAAAAACTTATATTAAACTCTAATGTTTCCAACTTCGCTTGTGAACGATTTTTTTATGATATTGATCCAAATAAACTAGGTTCAGAACTTTCTATACTAAAAAAAATTTATAATATTTCAGATAATGACATCAATTATAAAAAAATACTTGATAATCCACAATTTATTGAAGAAACTTTTTCTAAATTAGAAAATAATATGTCTGAATATTTAGATAAAATAGAAAATGATTTTTCATTGATTAAAGATGAAGGATTTTTATCCACTTTTTTTATATTTTTGAGAACCTTATCTATTCGTACAAGTGGATATAGAAGAATCCTAGAAACAATTACTACTCAAACAACCAATTGGCTTAATAGTCTTGGGATTAAAGAGTGTGCTAATTATCCTTTAGATATTTCTCCTGAAGAATTAGCAAAAGTAGAACAATTAAAATATATCATTTCTATTCCTCAAACATATAAAAAAGCTATTTCTTTTTTTTATAATTATAATATTTATATTGCTACTAATTCTAATGACTTAGGTTTTATTATTTCTAATGAACCTTTCTTTCATTTTGAATTAGGCTTTAACGATATTTGTTTTCCTATAAATCCACATTTGGCAATTATTATGCAAGTTCAAAATGTTGAAGATGAATATCTCATTTGCCATATAAAGCCTAACTCAAATGGAATTATTAATTTAAGTATAAATGATATTATAAAATATAATATTTTTCAAAACCACTTAATGAGCAAATATATATTTGGAAAAGAATCTGATATTAAAAATATATTACATATAATTAATCTTATAGAAAAAAGTTAAATTATTAATAATAATCCTCGCCCATCCATAGTTATGCCTGAAAGGAGGTGAAAAAGGTAATGGCTGGGAGTATTGAAAAAAGAGGAAAAAATAGTTACAGGTTAGTATGTACAAATGGCTATGATTTAAATGGAAAACTAATAAAACATACAAAAACAATACACGGAACAAAAAAAGATGCTCAAATAGAACTTGCTAAATTTGTTGCTGATGTTCAAAACGGTCTTGTAATTGAAGGAAAATCTCTTAAATTTTCTGAATTTACAGAAATATGGAAAAGAGATTATGGTTCAAAAGAACTTGCACCTTCAACATATAAAAGATATTGCAGAATGTTAGAAACTAGAATTCTTCCCTACTTTGAACATTTCTACATTAACAAAATTAAACCTACAGATATTATGCAATTTTATGATTTACTAAGTAGAGATACACAATTAGTTAGGAAGAAAAGTAACAATGGCAAGAAAACAATAAAACCTTTATCTGGTAAGACAATATTAGAGCATCATAGACTACTTCGTGCAATGCTACATAAAGCTATATACTGGCAATTACTTGTATCTAATCCAGCAGAAAGAGTTCAACCACCTAAAGCAATGAAACCAAAAAGAAGATATTACGATGATGAACAATGTAAAGTATTACTAGAAAATCTAACAGAACTTGGTGAAGAACAAATCAAATACAAAGTCGCAATCATCTTAACAATATTTACAGGTGTAAGACTCGGAGAACTTATGGGATTAGAATGGCAAGATGTAGATTTCAAAACTGGTATAGTAAGTATAAATCGTTCTAGTCAATATTTAGCAGACAAAGGTGTATTTACTAAGACACCTAAAACAGAAAGTTCTATTAGAGAAGTAGCAATTCCTGATTTCGTTGTTTCTTTACTTGAAGAATATAAATTATGGTATGATGAACAAAAATCATTCTATGGCGAATTATGGACGAATTCTAATAGGTTATTTGTACAAGCTGATGGCAAACCTATGCACCCTTCTACAATTAGCAAATGGTTTGTAAAATATGTAGCACAAATAGGACTACCTGTAATTAACTTTCACGGATTAAGACACACAAATGCTACACTTTTAATATCACAGAATATTGATGTAGCAGTAGTAGCAGCAAGATTAGGTCACGCACAAATTACAACAACATTTAATTTCTATGTACACCCTATTATTTCTCATAATAGAAATGCAGGAAATGTATTACAAAACTTGCTACTACAAAAAAACTAGTCTAAAATCTTTTTTCAAATTTCATTAAAGTGATTTAAAAAGTCATTAAATTTTTCACGATAAAAAAAGTAAAAGACTACTAAATATAAAATTAGGTTTCCCATAGTCTTTTACTGAAAATTTATTATTAATATCAATAGTTTTTGAGGATTTCTTCCCCAACTTTTCCCCAATTCTACATAATAATGCCATTTTTAAGCATTATCGTAAACTAATTGGAGAATATAAAAAATCGCTACAACTTAGATAGCTGTAACGATATATACTTTGGTTGCGGGGGTAAGACTCGAACTTACGACCTTCGGGTTATGAGCCCGACCATATCTCTACTTTTTTATGTCTTTTACAAATTGATGTATCTTTACTCCTGCAACCGATTTATGAATTCTAGAACAATTGTTGATAACCTATTTTTTAGCAATGTCCCTTTAATGTCCCTTTATTTTGCTTTTTGTCCCTTTATAAAAACATTAGATGTGTTTTTACTCTTTCAGGTAAAACATTTATATTATTTATTTCTTCTAATTTTTCAATTTCTTTTCTATTAGTATCTTCATCATAATCAACATAGAAATCGACAGTCGTACTTCCTAATGCATGACCTAAATATTGTTGAATTTGATTTATTGGAATATGAACATCTATGCATCTTGTTGCAAATAAATGCCTTAACTGATAAACGCTAATATGTTTAAAACCATGTCTTTTCAATATTTTGTCTAAAGTATCCCATAAATAATCACTGCTTAGCGGATTTCCCAACGCATTTATAAAGATATATTCTTCATCCATTTGAGATTTTTTTGAATATCCTCTGCGTTTTAATTCTGATAACATGAAAAGATATATTGTATCATTTAACCATTTTTGCAATGGTATAGTTCTATGGCTTGTAGGTGTTTTTAATTCTTTTTCTTCGTATGTAGATTCAATTTTTTCAAAGTTATCATCATAATATGTTATCTTTCCGTAATTATCTCTGACTTTTATATTAGATTCTTCATAACTGTAATGTTTCCATTTAATTCCTCCATTTTCACCTGGTCTTAAACCTGTATTTAATATAAATATATAACAAAAACCATTTTCCTCTGATAATAAAATTTGTATAAGTTCTTGCTGTTCTTTTGGTGATAATGTAGGCTTTTTCTTTTTCTTTCTAACTTTTGGTGTGCGAATAGTTGGAATAGGATTGTACTTTACTATCCTATCTAATTCTGCATCTGCAAAAGCCATATTTAAAATACTTTTTATCTCCCTAATTGTTTTAGGAGAATATTTTTTAATTCCTTTTTTCTCATTACCTGTTGCTAAATCAGAAAAATACTCTTGTAAGATTAGTCTATCCAAAGACTGTATAGGATAATTGCCTAAATATGGGATAATATTAGTTTTAATTTTTTCAATGTACCCTTGTAGAGTTCTAGCAGTTACAAAAGGTCTTTTGTGCACACGAACCCATTTTTTTAGCCATTCCTCTAATGTAATTCTATCTTTTTCAACAAACTTATTGTCATTAGATTCTTGTTTTACTTTTATCATCTCTTGTACTAAAACTCTTTTATCTTTATTAAATAAAGATATTTGCTTAGATTTTCCATCTACTTTCACTGTAACTCTGCCTTCATATCCTCCATTTTTTTGTCTGATTGATCCCATTCCTTTTGTATTTCTCTTCTTCACAGGTACCTTTTGTGAAGTTTTTGGCATTGTTTTCCCTCCATTCAAAAAATAGAGAACATTAAAGGTAAAAGCACAATATTTAATATTCTCTATTTTATAATAATTTTTGTAAAAACACAATATTTATGTAAAAAATCTACCAGAGTTCTTATCGAACCACTCTTGTAACATTTTTTTATTAATAACAATTCTTCTTTTAAATTTTATACAAGGAAAATCTGGATATTTTACTAATTCGGCCATAAGATTTTTACTTATTCCCATTAAATTTGCAGCCTCACTAATATTTAAACCTATTTTTTCATCACTCATCTGCATCACAACCATTTTTTGATTCTTCTAGTTTGTTTCTAGCCCAGTCCTGTGAATTAGCAATACTTTCTATTAGATTTTTAGGATATAATTTAAAACATTGTTTCATTTCTATACCTAAAGTTATAGGGTTTATTTCTCCTTTGTATTTTGAACTTTGCATATAATCAAGTGTTACTTGAGCATAAGAAACTGCTTCTTTTTTATTCATTACTATCTGCACCTCCATTTACATACATTTCAAACAAATGAACTGCAACATCCCAGTTAATTATTGAGCTATCTTTTAATTGCATTTCTATTTTTTCTACATATTTGTATTCTTCTTTTGTTCTAATACAAATTTCTAGTTTTTTATTATCATTTCCATAGTAGTGTATTTCTGCAAATACTTTGTTTTGTTTTTCATTTAATTCATCTGCAAGCTTAATAAGTTTTAATAAATGTTTTTCCATAATCTTTTACCTTTAACAAATAGAGTTTGCTTACCTTTCTTTAATATATTTAGGTACATCTGCAGTACGACCAAGTTCTTCTCTAAATTCATACCTATTTCTTGAAGGGTTGTATTTATAAGCACTTTTATTCCATTTGCGATAATTTTCATTACTTAATTTCTTTGATTTTGATAATTCCCTAGATGCTTGTATATGTTGTGCTTGAACAAAAGCATAGTTATCTTCTATTCTTTTGATTTCTCTTTTTTTCTTTACGAAGTGATTTTGGTCTAGCTTTCTTTTTTCTTTTGACTTTTCTTTTCTAAAATTTTTTTCTTCTTCATACCTAGAATCTGTTTTTATTATTTTGGTTATATAAGCAGAAGTTACTTTTAATTTTTCTGCTATATCTTTTACTCTTAAATGGTCAATATAAAACAGCTTAAGGATTGTATCTTTTTGTGTTTCCATTGAAATACCACCTATATTTGTATTGGTTAATTTTTTGTCGACACTTTTTAGATATGACAAGATTATTAGAGAAACTATTTAATCTCTAATTCTTTCATTTTTTTAGCAAAGGCTTCCTGTCTTTTTTTCTTTTCTCTTAATTCCTTATATAAGCGATATTTCAATTTTAGTTTAGGTATTAAAATATCAAATATAAGAAATAACAATACAAGGGATATTCCAACTAATAATAATCTGAAAAACATAATCTATATCTTCTCCTTTCATAAAATTAGGTAAAGGACAGATAAGAGCTTGTCCAACCTGTCCTTTGTTTAATATAGTGCTTCCTAAAATTTGCCCTTCATTATATATACAGTGAGTAAGTCTAAAAAATTCTCCCCTAATTTTGAAAAAATTTTAAAATTTATAATTTTTTATCCCTTCTATTAATTTTAGAATTATAAATTGATATCTATCTTCATCACCGAAACTATATTTTTTAAGCATCTTCTTTTTTCTTTCAATAATTTCTAGCATTGCCATATCGTCGCCTAACTGTGCTGATTTTCCTAATTCATATAAACTTTTATTTTCCATTTTCAAAATCCTCCTTGAAATATTTTTTTAATTTATTAATTGCTCTAATCTTAATTTTACTAATTGTTTTTGAATAAACTTCTAGTATTTCTGCAGCTTCACTTTGAGTTAATTCTTCTTCAAATAGTAAAAAAATAACTGCCTGCTCAATAGCAGACAGCGACTTTAACGCATTTTGCAATTCTAAAGAAGTGTTAATATCACTAACACTAGAAAATTTGTTATTCATACTCATAAGATCTTCTAAAAAAACAGAATAATCCTCATTATCTACAATAGTTCTTTCTTTATTTGCAATGTTTATTTGTTTTTTAAAGTAAGTTCTTGATGATAAAATAATAGTTTTATTAAGGAAACTATCAAACCTTTCTTCCTTATAGTTATTTTTAACTTCCATAAGTATTCCCCCAAATCTTAAATATTTGGGTTTGATTCCTACTTAAGATGAATACTTTGAAGTATAAAAATAAAACCTCCTTTCCTTAAATATAAAAAAATAAGTCTAGTTACCTTGTTTAGTAAAAAATATAAATATCATTCGTACTTCTAACTGTTAAATTATTTCTTTTGCACCTTCAATTTATATCCTTCCTAAATAGGTACCTAAACCCATAGCAATTATATAAAAATAAAAGTGCGAAATTTGTCGAATATTAGTGCTGTTTGTCGACAAAATAGCATTATTAAGAAATAAAAAAATGTAAAACACTATATTTATCAAAGGTTTTATGCCGTGAATGTTCTTGTTGTGGTACTTATTTTGTCAGTAATAGGGTGTGTAATATTCTTATCAAGGAATATACAATAGTAACTATAAGAACAAGGAGGCTAGTTATGGTATTAAATACACTAGAAATCGGTATAAGAATTAGAAAAATAAGAGAAGAAATTTACAAAGAATCAAGACAACAATTTGCTGAAAGATGTGGTTTGTCTGAAAATCATTTGGGAAAATTAGAAAGAGGTTCTTTAATTATTAGCATTAAAACATTAAATAAAATATGTACTACAACTGGAGCAACAGCAGACTATATTTTATATGGTAATAATGAAAAACAAAATCTAACTATTAGGAAAACAATAGAAAATTTTTTAGATAATAGTTCAAAAAAAGAATT
Organism: uncultured Clostridium sp.; assembly: GCA_964449925.1. Classification (GTDB taxonomy): domain Bacteria; phylum Bacillota; class Clostridia; order TANB77; family CAG-508; genus CAG-269. The sequence continues at coordinate 2,297 of CAYVCM010000002.1, read as the reverse complement.
AAAAGCTTATTTTAAATTTATTTCTACACTAAAAGCATATTATGATGAATAACTAGTAGAACTTAATTTCTGCTAGTTTTTTTATTGAAAAAATTATTTTGTTATGATATATTTTTTCTATACAAAATATTAGAAGGAGACATCGAAAATGAACTTAAAAATGGACTTATCAGAAAATAATCAATTGTTATTGCAAGAAATAGGAATAAAAAGCGAAAATAGAGAATACTCAAAAGATGAAATTAGAATGTTTAGTAATAGTATTGCAGATTATATTTTTAGTAAAAGTTCAAAAAATGGAGATATAGCAAAGACTACTGATAAATATAGAGGGTTACTTGATATCTTTGTGAAAAATGAAAAATAGTAATTTATCGAGAAAGTTATTTTACTCAAACATTAGTTGATATAATAATACCCCACTCAACCAATGGTATGTAGATTTTTTTGTAATAATATTTTACACTTAAAGTGAAGGAGGTAAAATAATTATGGATCAGATTAAAATTGGAAAATTTATAGCCGAATGTAGAAGAAAGAATAATTTAACACAAATGCAACTAGCAGAAAAATTAAATATTACTGATAGAGCTATTTCAAAATGGGAAAATGGAAAAGCAATGCCTGATTCATCAATTATGCTTGATTTATGTAATGAACTAAAAATAAGTGTAAATGAGTTATTAAGTGGGGAGATGATTGAAATGAAAGAGTACAATAATAAATCAGAAGAACTTTTAATAAAAATGACACAAGAAAAAGAAAAAAGAGATAAAGAGCTATTAAATATAGAAGTATTTATTGGATTATTAGTATCAATTATTTTAATTTCTTGTGTTTTTATTGCTTCATTTGTTAATATGCCAGATTGGTTAAGAATTGCATTAATTATTATAGGGTTAATTCCATTCATTATAGGTGTTGGATATGCAGTTAAAATAGAACAAATTGCAGGCTATTATGAATGTGATAATTGTCATTATAAATATGTTCCAGCCTATAAAAGTGTTTTAATGTCTATTCACAAAGGTAGAACAAGAAAAATGATATGTCCTAAATGCGGTAAAAAGATTTGGCATAAAAAGAAATTAAGTAAATAACAAATTATCAGATTATAAGATAGTAAGTTATAAAGGAGATAAAATATTATGTCTAATGAAAATAAAAAAGATTTTAATGCTATGATGAAAAACAATAAAGATATGCCTAAAATTCAAATTGTAGAAGATGAAAAAACTATAAAAAAATATGGTGGTTCTAAAATGTTTTTTGCACCACCACTTTATTATGATGAATTAATGAAAAAAGTACCAAAAGGAAAGCTTGTTACAGTAGGACAAATAAGAGATTATTTAGCCAAACAAAACAATGCAGATTTTACAGACCCTATGACAGCAGGAATATTTGTAAATATAGTTGCTTGGGCTAGTTATCAGAGAAATGAGGATATAACACCTTATTGGAGAACTTTAAAATCAGACGGAGAGTTAAATGTTAAATATCCAGAGGCAATAGAATTACAAAAAAGATTACTTGAAGAAGAAGGACATACTATCATTTCAAAAGGAACAAAAAATATAAAATACTATGTTAAGGATTTTGAAAATAGTTTGATAGAATTATAATAATTTGAAAGTGAGAAAAATTATGAAATATATAGCACTATTGAGAGGAATAAATATAAGTGGTAAAAATAAAATCGCAATGAGTGATTTAAAAAAAGAATTCACTAATTTAGGATATAAAGAAGTGATTACTTATCTAAATAGTGGCAATGTTGTTTTTGAAAGTGATATAGATGATAAAAATGTTATTAAAAATAATATACAAGCAATGATAAAAGATAAATTTGATTTTGACATACCAACTTATATTATTACTTCACAAGAATTAGAAGAATTGCTAAGTCATAGTCCAAACTGGTGGGGAAAAGACAATAAAGAGATATATGATAATATAATATTTATTATTCCACCAACTACTTATAATGAAGTATTTGATACAATAGGCTCTCCTAATGAATATGAAAAAATACAAGAGTATAAAAACAATATTTTTTGGTCTTTTGATTTAAAGAATTATAGAAAATCAAATTGGTGGAGCAAAACAGCAAGTACAGAAACAAGCGATAAAATTACAATAAGAACTGCTAATACTATGAAAAAAGTATTAGAAATATGTAAAAAATAAATAGTAATTTATAGGAGGGATGAATTTGGCAAAAGTTATTCTAATATGCGGAAAATTAGCAAGTGGAAAATCATATTATGCTCAACAAATAAAAAATAAGGAAAAAG
>CAYVCM010000001.1:7130-75846 GCA_964449925.1 uncultured Clostridium sp. | reverse complement strand
AAGACTTAAAAGTAGATATTAATTTTGATAAAGTAGGACACAAAAGATTAATGGCAAAATATGCTAACTTAGAAATCATTTAAAATAAAAAATAAACTCAAATGTTAAAAAATCTTAATATTTGAGTTTATTTTTTTGAATAAAATTGTTAAAAATGGGAAATAATGAAATCAGAAATAAAAAGGAAAGGAATGATAGAAATGGCAGACTTAAATCAAATGGAATTACAACATTTAAGACATCTTATTGGAGCACATGAAACTGCTTATCAAAAATTAAACACATATTCTTCACAAGCAGTAGACCCACAAATTAAGCAGTTGTTTACAAAATCTGCACAAGATGCTTTAAATACAAAGCAAAAATTAATGACATTTTTAAATAATTAGGAGGTAATTATGGACGAGAAAACAATGGTAAATGATATTTTAGCCGGAGTTAAATCTGATTTGACAGCATATCAAACAGCAATATCAGAAGCTGAAAATATGCAATTAAGACAAACTTTTCAACAAATTAGGAATAATGATGAGAGTTTTCAATATGAACTTTTTAAAATTGCACAATCAAAAGGATATTATGTTCCTGCACAAAAAGCAACAGTAACAGAGGTTAATACAGTAAAAACAGAATTACAATAAAAAGTGAAACATTAGGGACGGGCAAAAGTGTTCAAAAATGAAACAAAAAGGGCAGACCTGCTACCATTAGTCTTGCTATGATTCCTGACAAGTTATGTATTATATAAAATCATTACATAATTTTGTATAAGCTAAATTTTCGTAGAAATTGTATAAGAAAAAAGTGCGCCTCTCTCATTGTTGCTATAAAGCATCAGCAAAATGAGCATTCCTCACTTTTTTCTTTAACAATTTCTATACTCAAATTTAGATACGCAAAATTATTTCATTTTTTATATAATACATAACTTGTCAGGAATCATAGCAAGACTAATGGTAGTAGGTCTGCCCCTTTTGTTTCATTTTTGAACATTTTTGCCCGTCCCTAATGTTTCACTTTCTAAAAGATAAAAAGAAAAATGGAGAAAAAATGAATAAAAGAAAGAATTCAGAAAAAAACACAAAAAAACCTACGGAAATTTGACTTTTTATATCTTTGCAAAAATAAAAATATTACAATATCATTACATTATCATATACGAAGGAGATAATGTAATGTTTAAAAAGGTTTTGGTACAGGCAAGAAGAGGAATAAAACTCATAATTCTTTTTATGATTGCAATATTTTTGATTATTGGGGCAGTTGCTTTTTTATATAAGCCAACATACAGTGTATATATAAATGGTGAACAAGTAGGATATACATCTAACAAATCAGAACTACAACAAAAAATTAATGACTATGTAGACCATGGAGATGGAACAAACGAAAATGTGGCTTTTGTACAAGTAAACAATATGCCAGAATATAAATTATGTTTATTAAAAAGGAATATTGTGACAAATGATGAAGAAATTTATGATAAAGTAACAGAGCAAGGTATACCATATTATCGTTATTATGCAATTTTAGAAGACCAAGAAGAAAAGTATTATGTATCATCATTTGAAGAAGCAGAAAATGTTATAAATACTTTAAAAGAGAAAGATAGTGAAAATATAGATAGTATTTCTATTTTAGAAAAATATGAAACAGGTATAAAAGACTTAGTTTCAGTAGATGAAGTTGTTTCAAATTTATATGTAGAAAAAAGTACAGAAGTAACAGTTGCACAAAATACTACTTCAACAGCATCAGCAGGATATGTTAATACAACTTCAACAACTTCTAATAGTTCAACATCTTTAGGAATTTCACTTATTCAGCCAATTTCGGGAACAATTACTTCAAGATTTGGTTCAAGTAGCAGTGTAAGGAGCTCATCACATACAGGATTAGATATATCTGCTTCATCAGGTACATCTATCAAAGCAGCAGCTTCAGGTACAGTTACTTTTTCAGGTTGGAAAGGTTCATATGGATATATGGTTGTGATATCTCACGGAAACAATGTTCAAACATATTATGGACATTGTAGTAAATTATATGTATCAGCAGGAGAAACTGTTTCACAAGGAGATGTCATTGCAGCTGTAGGTTCAACTGGAAACTCAACAGGTCCACATCTACATTTTGAAGTAAGAATAAATGGAGTAGCATACAATCCACAAAATTATGTATATTAAAAAAGACGAGGATTCTTAAATGAATCTTCGTTTTGTCTCATTGGGGATGTTTCTTTTTGAGACATTTTGGGGACGGAGCAAAAAATCATCACTTGCTCTGTCCCCAAATCATCACCGTCCCCAAAATGTCTCAAAAAGAAACATCCCCAATGAGACAAAAATCATGTTAAAAAGTAATTTATACCTGTTTCAATTGCATTTCGTTTCATAATAGCCTTGCCATGTTCCAAAATTTTCATCTTAAATGTTTCAGAATGAGAAGCCAAGCTTGCAAACTCTGAAATAGTAGAATAAAAAACATGAATATTTACATAATCTATATTTATATTAGAAAGTATCAAATAATATGTATCTTGGAACAAATACAAAGCAATATTCTTAGCCAATTGTTTAGGTTGCACTTTTGTTGTATTATGTAAGGCTGTACAAAAGTCACAAAATTCTTCAAAATCAGAAAATTGATAAATCGAAATTGAACTTTTAGGATTTACATTTTTAACTTTCTTTTTAGGTTTTACTTTTGGCTTTGTAGGTACAGTGGTAGTTTTTTCATCATATTTTGTAATTGTAAAAACGAAAAATCCATCTGAAGATGAAAAAGCTTCTACAAGAAGTTTATATCCGTCAGTATAAAATCCAACTTCTTTTTCTGCTCTTAAAAGCATTTCTAAGAATAACTTTTGAGACTCTATTGGTTTTTCCATAATTGTCTTATAATCTAAATTATTATTTTTTAAATCTTCAGAATTTATAATAACACGGATTTTATTTTCTGTTAACTTTTCAATTTTCATATACAAAAAATCCTCCTTAAAAACTATTAATTATATTATACTACTATTATTATTATATTGAAATAGATAATTTTTGGTAATAAATTTTTTAAATATTAAACAATATACCAATAAATATTAAAAAAGTAAAGCTTTTTACTTGAAAAAAATGTTAAATCAATATATAATACCAATATGTGAAAAAAGTAAATAGCCGTAAGAAGTAAAGGCTGATTTTGGAGGTATGAAAAATGGCAACAAAAGATAAGAATGTTTGGGTATTAATTGTATTTGTATTATCAGGACTTGTAGTAGGGGGATTACTAGGAGAGTTAGCATCTAATGTAGACTGGTTATGGTGGTTATCATATAGCCAGACATTTGGATTACAAGATCCTATTGTACTAGACTTAAGTGTAGTTACTGTTACATTTGCATTAATGTTTAAGATTAATGTTGCAAGTATTATTGGAATGTTGTTAGCAATACTAATTTACAAAAAAGTCTAAAGACACAAAACACAAAGGCAAAATTAATATAAATAATATTATACATTCCAAGCCAATATAGAAATCATTGTAAATTTAAAATATATTAACATAAAATTTACAGATTCAATTATAATATATTACTAAAATGTAACAAATTTAATAGGGGCAAAATATTAATTTTAAGAAAGGAATGATATTTTGTCTATCAAAATTAAACAATTACCGGAAACAGAAAGACCATATGAAAAGCTAGAATTATATGGAGAAAGCACATTATCAAATGCAGAATTACTAGCAATTATAATTAAAACAGGAACTAAAGATGAATCTTCAGTAACAATTGCACAAAAATTATTAGGTATAAATTCAAACACAAAAAATAATTTAGATTTTTTAAAAGAAATGACAATATCTGAATTAATGAACATCAAAGGAATAGGAAAAGTAAAAGCCATACAATTAAAAGCTGTTAGTGAGTTAGCAAAAAGAATGACGATACCTAGTAATTACAAGAAATACAAAATTAAAAAACCAGAAGATATTGCAAAATTGTTAATGGAAGAAATGCGATTAGAAAAACAAGAACTTGTAAAATTAATTATTTTGAATAATAGAAATGAAATTGTCAAAATCAAAACCATAGCAAAAGGTGGAATTAATTCTGTAAACATGTCTATGAAAGAAATTTTAGTAGAACCAATAAAATTACAAGCACCAAAAATGATTTTAGCTCACAATCATCCAAGTGGAGATTCTACACCAAGTAAAGCAGATATTCAGATAACAAAAAAGCTTTTTGAAGTAGCACAATTATTTGATATAGAATTATTAGATCACATTGTGATAGGCAACATGAATTTTGCAAGTATTATTTCAGAAATAATCACTAAAGATGGAGAAATATAATTTAAATGAAAGGATGTCATCTATGAAATTATTTACATTTGGATCAAAAGATATTGGAATTGATTTAGGAACTGCTAATATTTTAGTAACATTAAAAGGAAAAGGCATTATTCTAAAAGAGCCATCAGTTGTTGCTATTGATAGAAAAACAGGAAACATTGTAGCAACAGGAACAGAAGCAAAAGAAATGCTTCGGAAGAACACCTGATCAAATTAAAGCAGTAAGACCACTAAAAGATGGTGTTATTGCAGACTTTACAGCAACACAATTAATGCTTAAAAATTTAATAGGAAAAGTTGGAAAAAGATATAACATAGGAAAGCCAAGAGTGGTTGTAGGTGTACCATCTGGAATCACAGAGGTAGAAGAAAGAGCAGTAGAAGAATCTGTTATCCAAGCAGGAGCAAAAGAAGTTTATTTAATAGAAGAACCAATGGCAGCAGCAATTGGTGCATCATTAGATGTTGGAGAACCAAGTGGAAGCATTATTGTTGATATTGGAGGAGGAACTACCGAAGTTGCGGTTATTTCTTTAGGTGGAATTGTTGTTAGTCATTCTTTACGTGTAGCTGGAGATGAACTAGATGAAGACATTGCAAATTATATAAAGAAAGAGTTAAATCTAGCAATAGGAGACACCACAGCCGAACAAATCAAAATGCAAATTGGATGTGCAATGCCACTTATGACAGAAATGTCTATGGAAATAAGAGGTAGAGACTTAACAGATGGTTTACCTAGAAATGTAACAATCACTTCTACACAAATAGAAGAAGCAATGAAAGAATCAATTTCAAAAATTGTAGAAATTGTCAAAATAACACTAGAAAAAACGCCACCAGAATTAGCATCAGATATTATGGAAAAAGGGATTGTACTAGCAGGTGGAGGAGCTTTAATAAAAAACTTAGATAAATTATTAAGTGGTGAAACAGGTATGCCAGTTTATGTTGCAGAAGAACCTTTAGATTGTGTAGTTAGGGGAACAGGTAAAACATTAGAAGATTTAGAAAGATTAAAAACAGTATTAATCAATGCTAGAAAAAGAAAATAACAAGTTAGGAGTAGAAAATGTATAAAAATAAAAAAGCAGAGATAGCAGGAATTGTTATCACCATTATTATTTTAATTTTCATTGTTATACTTTCAAATGTGGATAGTGGGACTTCATTTCTTGAAAATGCAGTTAGCAAATTAGTTATGCCCATACAAAATGGATTAACCTATATAAAAAATGGAATTAGTGGGAACAGTACATTTTTTACAGATATCAATAATCTAGAACAAGAAAATGAAGAATTAAGGCAAGAAAACAGTGAATTAGAGCAATCATTAAGAGAGTTGGAAAGCATAAGATCTGAAAATGAAACCTTAAAAGAATATTTAGATTTAACAGAAAAATATGCTGAATATAGCACAGTGCCAGCATATATTATAAACAAAGATATTAGTAACTATTCAAAAACAATTGTAATTAATGTTGGTAGTGATGATGGAATAGAAGAAAATATGACAGTTATTGCTGACCAAGGTTTAGTGGGACATGTTATTTCTGTAACAAGTGATACAGCTAAAGTAAGAACAATCATAGACACATCAAATTCTGTTAGTTGTTTGTTGAGTACAACAGAAGAAAGTATAGTATGTAGAGGTACTTTAGAAGAAGATTCTTCTTTAAAAGCAGTATATATACCAGATGATGATAGTATTTTACAGGGAGATAGTGTAGTAACATCAGGATTAGGAGGAATTTATCCTAAAGGTATTCATGTTGGAACAATAGAAAAAGTTGTTAATACCCAAAATTCAACAGACAGATATGCAATTGTTCAAACAGCTGTGGATTTTGATAAATTAGATACAGTATTAGTAATAACAAATCAATAAAGGGGTGAAACCATTGAAAAAATTTATGATTAATATACTTCTTATATTAGCAGCATTCATTATATATTTTTTACAGTCCGATTTTTTTAGTTGGTTTACAATCTCTGGTGTAATGCCAAATCTATTTGTCATATTTATTTTATTTATTGGATTATTTACTAATCGTATAACAGGAGTAGTATATGGAGTAGTAATAGGAGCAATTTTAGATTTAGTAATAGGCATGCAAATTGGTATCTATGCAGCTGGACTAGGTTTAATAGGATTTTTAGCAGCAACATTTGATAAAAATTTTTCAAAAGATAGTAGAGCAACAATTATGTTTATGGTATTAGGTGCCACATTAATATATGAAGTTATTGTATATATATTAAATTATTTTGTATTTAGTACAAATGTAGAAATTATAAATTTTATAAGAATATTATCTATTGAAATTATATATAACTTAATTATTGTAATAATTTTTTATCCATTAATGCAAACATGTGGATATGGTATAGAAAATACATATAAAGGTAACAAAATCTTAACCAGATATTTTTAATAGTAAAAAAAATTAAAAATAAAGGACGGTGAAGTCTTGAAGGGATTAAATTTTAAAAGAAAAAAGAAAAAAGCAAAAACAAATTTGAATTTGCGATTTAATATATTAACAGTAATTACATACTTAGTTGGTATAGTTCTAATCATTCAACTATTTAATTTACAAATTGTACATGGTTCTGAATACCTAGAAGAATCAAACACAAGATTAACTAGAGAAACTACATTAAAGGCAGCAAGAGGAAAAATCTTAGATAGAACAGGTACAGAATTAGTTACAAATACAACACAATTTAGTGTAGAATTATATAAAACCAAAATTGATGATGATGAATTAAATGAATCTATTTTAAACATTGTAAATCTATTAGAATCATATGAAGTAGATTATGTAGATTCTTTTCCAATTACAATAGATCCTTTTGAATACACCATTAGTGATGAAACATTAGCAGAATGGAAAGAAACATATGATTTAGATGAAGATGCAACTGCTGAAGAAGCTTTTTATGACTTTAAAGATAGATATGAAATCACAAATACAGATATCTCAGAAATTAGAAAAATTATTGCTATAAGATATGAAATTACAACAACAGGGTATAGCAGTACACAAGCTCTAACAATTGCAGAAGATATTCCAAGAGAAGCCGTTGCAGAATTTTCAGAAAGTAGTGATAAATTTCCAGGAATCAATATTGTAACAGAGCCAGTTAGAGAATATACATCTGGCACATTAGCTTCTCATATTTTAGGATATGCATCAACAATTAGTGCAGAAGAATATGCAACAAGACAAGATACATATGATCAAAATGACATTATTGGAAAAACAGGTATTGAATATGTATTTGAAGAATATTTAAAAGGACAAGATGGGGTAAAACAAATCGACATGGCAGTCGATGGAACAATTACTGCCGAATATACAGCAGAAGAGGCAGTTGCAGGATGTGATGTGGTACTAACAATAGATGCAAACCTACAACAAGTTGTAGAAGATGCATTAGAAGCAAATATCCAAAAAATTGCATCAGGTGGATTTGGAACAGCATATGATGCACAGGCTGGTAGTTGTGTGGTAATGAATGTAAAAACAGGTGAAGTCTTAGCAATGGCAAGTTATCCAGACTATGACCCATCAGATTTTGTGGGTGGGATTAGTACAGAAAAATGGACCCAATACAGTACAGATGAAGCAAAACCATTAATGAATAAAGCAGTACAAAATTCTTATGCACCAGGTTCAATATTCAAAATGATTACAGCGATAGCTGGACTAGAATCAGGTGTTATTACAACAACAGAAACAATTAATGATACAGGGCAATATGTAAAATATGGAGAAACATGGCCATGTTGGTATTACACAGATTATCATAAAGGACATGGGCGTTTAACTGTATCACAAGCTATTGAAAGATCATGTAACTATTTCTTCTATGAAACAGGAGATAGAATGGGAATAACTACACTTGCAAAATACGCAAATTATTTTGGACTAGGTGTTAAAACTGGAATAGAATTACCAAGTGAAACATCAGGAGCAATGGCAACACCAGAATACAAAGAATCATCAACAGGAGAATCATGGTATAGTGGAGACACAATAAATGCATCTATTGGGCAAGGATTAGATAGTTTTAGTCCATTACAAATCGCTAAATATGTTAGCATGTTAGCAAATGGAGGAAATGACATAGATGTGACAATTGTTAAAAGTATTATTAATCCAGATGGTACAGAAGTCTCATCAGAGGAAATAAACAATTTTGTTAATGAAAAATTAGGACTAGAAGACGATGATAGTGAAGATTTAGAAATTAATCAAGATTACTTAGATATTATCTTAGAGGGAATGCAATCTGTTACAAGTGACACTTCTGGTACAGCTTATGTTAGATTTCAAGATTTTGACATATCTGTTGGTGGAAAGACAGGTTCTGCAGAAGCTGGAACAGATGCAGATGGTAATGATATTGTAAACGCATGGTTTGTAGGGTTTGCACCATTTGAGGATCCAGAAATTGCAGTAGTTATTATGGTAGAAAATGGAGGACATGGAAACTATACAGCAGAAGCAGTAGTAGAAATTATGCAAGAATATTTTGGAATGAATACAGAAGAAGTAGATGAAGATATGAGTGCTACAAATTATAACCAATCACTAAGATAAAATAAAAATTCAGACAAATTATAATTCCAGAAAGGCAGGATGTAAAAATGAAGAATTGTGTCAGTATTAATTTAAGGAAAAATGAAATCGTAATTAAAATTAATGATAATGCAGAACAAAAAGACATTATAGAAAATTTAAGAAAAAAACTTCCTGAACTAAAAAAGATGTACAAAAATGAAAAAACACCTATCACAGTCACAGGAAAAATCTTAAAAAATAAGGAAATTGATGAAATACAAGCACTAATAAAACGTAATATTGATGTGGAAATCGATTTTGATATGCCAAAAGCATTAGGACTTTCAAGTATTACTAGGACTTTTAATAAGGAAATTGCAATTTCTGAAACTAAATTTCATAGAGGATCACTACGCTCTGGGCAAAAGATGGAAACAGAGGGAAGTTTAGTTATATTAGGAGATGTTAACTCTGGAGCAGAAGTCATGGCATCTGACAATATTGTTGTATTAGGAGCATTGAGAGGATTAGCTCATGCAGGTGCAAAAGGAAATAAACAAGCAATTATTTCTGCTGGACTTTTAGATACTGTACAAATTAGAATTGCAAACATTATAAAAGAAATTGATAGAGATGAAGAACCATTACATAAACAAGCATATGTTAGCATTGTAAATAACGAAATTGTTATAGAATAGTAAAAAAGGTAACATAAAACTAACATAAGTATCAAGTTATGAGCAATAAAATGAGAATGATAAATAACATTTCATCTTTTACATCTTCCTTATAAAGAAAAAATAGTAAAGTTAAAATAATAAGTTCATCTAAATATAATTTTTGTCCAGAAAATTCTATCAGTGGTTTTTCCTTATCGCTAAAACCATTGGTATTAATATAAATTGGACCAATGTGATAATTAGAAGAGGCATGTATATTTTGTGCCTCTTTTAAATTTGCAGTTGCATTTTTTTCATTTTCTTTATTTTCCGTAGACTTTAAAGAATTTTCTTCATCAAAACTAGAAATATTTTTCATAGTTGAATACTTATTTTTATAAAAAGATGGAGAATATCTATGTGTATAAGGATGAAACGGAAATCTAAAAAACGGCATATTATTTATCATCTAAATTCTCCTTGTTATTATTCTGATTAAGAAGATTCATGAGATTAGCTACATTTAGCAGGTTTGAATATTGATCTAACTTTTCCTTTTTTTCGTCCCTTAAATAAGGTTTTAAAGACTGTAATAAATTTTTTCTAGAATCAGAATTTTGGTTCATTTTACTCATTGCAGACATGACTTGCATTAAATGCTGCATGTCTATCTGGCTAAAATCAAAATTATTTTTTGTGTTTTCATCTGTTGAAGCATTACTGTTTATAATATTTGAGTTTATAGTGTTGTAATCATTAGGGATATTTGAATTACTAGTATGTACAGCTTCAGATTTTTCCATATTTGAGTTATTTATAATATTTGAAAGATTGTTTAATGTATCAGGTGGAATTTGAGAAAGCATATCTGCTAAATTGCCATTATTTAGCATAGAATGTAACTTATCCATAGTATTTTTATCAATATTAAAATTATCCAAAATAATCACCTCATAAAAATATATATTCAAAATAAAAACTTCTATGTAATATAATATGGTCATAAATTAAAAAATGTAACAATTTTGTAATATTTTCACAACAAGTATACATAAAACTAAAAATGTACACTAAGGTCGGAAAAAAAGCAAAAAAAAAGCAAAAAAAAGAGCAAAAAAGTTGAAAAATCAATAAAAAAAAGGTATAATTAATAATAGGTATGATTTTAAAATTTATAATGCTGAAAATGTGATTAAAAACAAAATTCAGTTACAAGGGAGGTACCAAATATGAAAAAAGGGATTTTTAAAATTAGTGTAGTTATTCTTTTAATAATGACACTAACTATGACTAATTTTATATTTTTGGGTTCGAGCCTTATTAGTTATGCAGCAGATGCAACTAGTACGAATAACAAAAATATAGAATTTGAAGCCTATTTCAAAGATGATGATGGGCAAGCAACAACAACACTAGAAAGAACAGCAGATATGCAAGAAATATCTTTGTATTTAGCTGTTAATGTTAAAACAGAGGGATTTTTTGTAGGACAAATAGCATTGTCAAATTCTAACTTTAATATTGTTAGTTCAGAAAGTGAATATGTAAGTAGTATTTCTGACAATATTGTCTATTTAAATCAATTAGATGTTGGAACAACAGCAGAAATTGAAGTAATAGTAGAGCCAATAGATGAAGAAGTTATGAATATAGATATGCTAGATATAGAAAGCGAATTAACACTAACAGGTATTTATAGAGATAATACAGAAAAAGATATTAATATTGATGCAACAAGAACAGTAACAATGCAATTAGCTGAATCAAATACAAATGAAAATGTAAAAAATGAAATACAAGTTATTACAAACAAAATAATCAAAATAGATGGTGAAGACAAAAGAATTGTCCAACTATCATTAAGTTTAGGATTGCAAGATAATAATTATCCAATAAAAGAAATTTATACAAAAATTAATGCTCCAGAAATTAGTGGACTATCACCAGAAGTTATGTATGATGTTAATTTAAACACAATGTCAGCATTTGATTATAAATATGAGAACGGATATGTTGAAATCACATTAACAAATGAAGTAGGAGAAGATGATACCATCTTATGGGAAAGACAAGGAGAAGAAAACATCATATTAACATATATATATGATGCAAGTGTAACATTAGATGATGTACAAATCACAACAGAGGAAACTGTAACATTACAAAATGATAAGCAATTGACATCTAATGCAGGAACAGTTACTTTATCTAATGAAGAAATTGACTCTACAATAGGAGTTACAGTAAGTAATTCTGAAGAAAGTATATATAAAGGAAAATTATATTCTGGAATTGATAAACAATACACAAGTGAAACAACTTTAGATATTAATTTAGCAAACATTGAAGAATACATATATATTAATGAAGAAGCTAGTAGATATATATCAGAAAATGGAGAAGTAGATAGTAACATATACTATAATAAAACAACTATTTCTAAAGAAACTTTTGACAACATATTTGGTGCAGAAGGAACAATTGAAATATATAACGAAGATAATGAATTACTTGCAACAATAACAAGTGAAACAGAAGCAGACGATGATGGAAATATTGTAATTGATTATACAGACAGAAATCCAAAAGCAATTACAATCAAAACATCACAACCAATTAATGAAGGAAGTTTAACATTTACACATACAAAAACAATTGGTGCATCAGATAGTAGTATAGTAAGTTCAGCAACAAGTATTGCTACAAAAATTGTATATGGATATAACAATTATAGTTTAGAAGAATTAGCTATTAATGGAGTAACATATACAACAGGTATAGAATCTGAAACAGAGATTTCAATGGGACTAAATGAAACAGTAACAGAAACAAGATTAGAACTTAGTAGAAATACATTATCAACAGTAGTTTCAAATGATATTGAAATAAAACTTATACTAAAAACAGATGAAGAATCAAGAGATTTATACAAAAACCCAACATTTACAATAGAATTACCAGAACAAGTAGAAAGTATAGATATAAATAGTATAAATGTCTTATATGAAGAAGAATTATCAATTGCAAATTATACAGTAGATGGAAGATATATCACAATCCAAATGGAAGGTGAACAAACTTCATATAAATCACAATCAGTAGAAGGTGCAAACATTATCATTGATGCAACAGTTCATGTAAACAAAACATCAATTGCACAACCTGAATCAATTAATGTAACATATACAAATGAAAAAGCAAATGCTTATTCAAATAATGAAGAAATAGGTAGAGTTTCTCAAGAAATAGAAGTAGTAGCACCAAAAGATGTAACAGCAATTAACACAATAGAAGCTTTAGATGTAGAAACAATAGGAGAAGATGAAGAAACTAGTGTTAGTTTACAAAGAGGAACAGATGCTATACAAATGGAAGTTACATTTGAAATCATTAATAATAATGAAGAAGATTTAAATAATGTATATATATTAGGAACATTTCCAACAAAAACAGACACAGAAGAAAATAACATAGATATAGAAATAATCGATGGAATTAGTATAGAAAATGCAACAGTATATTATACAGAAAATGAAGATGCAACAGCAGATTTAGAAGACGAAGAAAATGCTTGGACAGAAGAACTAACAAGTTCTACTGAAGTTAAAAAATATTTAATTGTTATGGATAGTATTGCATCTAGAACATTAGTTGGTGGTTCATACACAATTGAAGTACCACAAAATCTAGAATATAACCAAACAGCAACAGAAGGATATGCAATTACATATACAAATGCAGGAACAGGAACTGAAAGTACAGTATCAGCAACAGATATATCAATGGAAACAGGTGTAGGACCAAAATTAGAAACAAGTATATCTGCAACAGTTGGAGGAGAAGAACTAACAAGTTCAAGCATAGTTAGAAACGGAGAAGTTATTAAATATTGTATAGAAGTATCTAATGTTGGTTCAGAAGATGTTAGTGATATAGCAGTTACAGGAAATATACCAGATGGAACTGTGCTAGTAGAACCAGTAGATAATTATGAATATACAGGAGCTTCTTATTATACAGAAGTTGAAACAAATGCATATGGAACAACTATTGAATCTTTGGCAGTTGGAGAAGTAACATATGTAGAATATGAGGTTATGGTTGAATCTGATTTAGAGGAAGGAACAAGTATTACAGGTACAGCTGAAATTAATTTCTCAGATGTAGTACAAGAAACAAATGAATTAACTGTAACATCAGGTACTGGAACTTTAAGAGCAATGGTAAAAAGAGTAACAGATAGAACAGTTGATTTATATGAATCAGGAACAGTAGCTTATTATGGTATTGTAAAAAATACAACATCAGAAACAATAAACAATGTTACAGTACAAACAAATAAATCAGATAGCTTACAAGTATCAAGAGTAACAATTATTTCAGGTGTTGGAGAAGATGAAGTATCAGATGATGACATATATATAATATCATCAGACAATGTTCCAGAAGTATCAGAAGATGATGAATCATATGCTACATCATCAGAAGTTACTTCAGAAGAGATAGAATATAGTGATGAAATCAATATTGGTACATTAGAGCCAGGAGAATCAAAAATTATTGAATACATAATGGAAATAGGTACAATGCCAGCAGATACAGACACAGTTGAAATTTCAATTGTTGCATCTGATGGAACAATTAGCCATAGATCAAATCAATGGATAGATACAGTAAATAGTTTTGATATAGAAATGTCAATGGAAGCTAATACAGAAGATGGATATGTAAAATCTGGAGATAATATTATTTATACTATTCGCGTAAATAACACAAGTGAATCAAGTACAAATGGATTAACAATTAGTGATGCAATACCTTCTCAATTAACAGTACAAAGTGTCACTGTAAATGGTGAAGAAACAGATATAACAAGTAATAATGTAGAAATTACAGAAGAAGTTGAAGCAAACAGTGAAATGGAAATTGTTATAGAAACAGTTGTAGACTATGTAGAAGGAAGAACAGAAGCAGAAACAATTACAAATATGGCAACTGCTAGTATATATGGAGAAGAAGTAGCAGAAACATCAGCTATAAACCATGTAATAGCAGCAGATGTGGAAGATGATGATGAAAATACAACTACAGGAACAGATACAGATGATGGAGAAAGTGGAAATATTGCAAATGGAACACAAATGATTAGTGGATATGCATGGTATGATGAAGATAATGATGGTAGAAAAAGTAGTAGTGAATCAACATTATCAGGAATAACAGTAAGATTATTAAATGTAGAAACAAATCAACTTGTAAGAAATACAAGTGGAAATGTTTTAGAAGCAACTACTAATTCAAATGGTATGTATGTTTTAGAAAATCTTTCAGATGGACAATATATTGTAATATTTGATTATGATGAATCAACATACTCACTAACTACATATCAAGCAGATGGTGTTTCAGATTCAGAAAATTCAAATGCTAGAACAAATGAATTACTAATAGAAGGAGAAAAACAAGAAGTAGCATCAACAGATATTATAAGCATTGAATCTAACAATGTTTCAAACATCAATATAGGTTTAATAGATTTACAAACATTTGACTTAAAATTAGACAAATATATTAGTAGAATTATAACTCAAAACAGTACATCAGGAACAACAACAAGAGAATATACAGATACAACAACAGCAAAAATCGAATTAAGTTCAAAAGAAATGAGTGGCACAAATGTTGTTATTGAATACGAAATTGTTGTAACAAATGTTGGAGAAGTAGCAGGATATGCAAGAAGCATAGTAGATTACTTACCAAGTGATTTAGAATTTAGTGCAGATTTGAATAGTGATTGGTATTTAAGTGGAAACTACTTATATACAACAGCATTAAGCAATGAAATAATTAACCCAGGCGAAAGCAAAACAGTTACATTAACATTAACAAAAACAATGGGAGAAGACAACTTAGTTACAAGAAATAATGCAGAAATTTATGAAGCATATAATAATCAAGGTTTAGATGATATTAACTCAACACCAGGTAACAATGTTAGTGGTGAAAATGATATAGGATATGCAGATGTTATTATAAGTGTAAAAACTGGTACAGCATTATACATATCTATTGGAGTCATCGTAGCAATATTAGTTGTTGCAGGTGTAACAGCAGGAATTATAGTTAAGAGAAAAAATTCAAAGGAAGAAGAATAAAGAGGAAAGGAGGAGAAAAAGATGATACGTAGAATGAAACAAATCATATTCATTGCCATATTATCAATAATTGCAATATTAGCATATAGTAATGTTTCAAAAGCAGCATATAGTGTAGGCGATACTGTTAGTTTAAACTATTATAGCTATGTAAACAGTAATGATTTATTCTGTGTAGAGCATGGACAAAGATTAAGAAGCAATTATGTAACATATAAAGTTATTTCAGAAGTAAGCATTGTAGGAAAAGAATCAACTGACCAAACTGGAAAAACAATTACTAGTTGGCATAATGCAAAACTTTCATATATATTATCTTCTACAAATAGTGGAAGTAGTAAACAAACAAGTCCTGTACAAAATGCTATTTGGAACTATATGTATACATGGATGAATCAAGTAGGAAAAAATCATGCAGGTCTATATGCAGGATTTGTAAGTGATACAAAAGGTAATAGTGATTATTCAAAAACATTAGAGCAAGAAGCAACTGAATATGCAAATGATGTAGAAAATTTAACAGAATTTACAGATAATACAAAGAAAAGTTCTATTTCAGTTACATCTGACGGAAGCAATATAAAAATAGGACCTTTCAATTGGACTTTTTCAGGAACATTAAGTAGTGTAGTTGTTAAAGACCAAGATGGAAAAGCTATCAGTGGAGTTACATTTAGCTTATATTCAGGAACTTCATCAAGTACAGTCAGTGTAAGTGGAATAAAATCAGGTAAAAACTTCTATATTTCAATACCAATAAGCAGTGGAGTTACAAGTATTTCTAGTATTTCAGCTTCAGGTTCTGTTAACCTAAAAAGTGTTACTATTTGGTTCTTAGAATCACAAAGTGGGGCTAAATACCAAAACTTGATTTCAAGAGAAACTGGAGAATCACCATATGAATACGAAGACGAATTTGAATATAACATTGACTTATTAGGAAATTTAAAAGTTATCAAAGTAAATGAAGATAATGAAGAAATTAAACTACAAGGCGTTGGATTTAAAATTCAAAACAAACAAACAGGCTTATATGTACATCAAGATTCAAGCGGAAACATTACATATGTAAGTGAAAGTCAAGCAACAGAATTTATTACAGATGCAAATGGAGAAATTACTATTGAGAACTTAATTGTAGGAACATATGTAGCATATGAAACACAAAACCCAAATTATGGTTATGAACTTATTACAGATGGAGTAGAATTAACAGTTGTAGTAAATAAAACAACAAGTTATACAATAGGAAATAAACAAATATATGTAAAATTATCTGGATATGTATGGGTAGATAAAGCATCAGGAAAACAATCAGTAAGAAATGACCTATATATGGATGATGAATATGATGATGGAGACGAACTATTAGAAGGTGTTATTGTAAGATTAAAAGATAGAACAACAGGAGCAACAATAGATACTGCAACAACACAAGAAATCACCTTGGGTGACAATATAATTAGATATTATCAATTTGTAGATGTACTAATTGAAGACTTAGACAATTACTATATCGAATTCGAATATGATGGTTTAACATATACAAATGTAACACCACATATTGATGTAGATAATGGATCAAAAGCAGCAGAAAATGCTGATGAAAGAGATGAATTCAACAAGAGCTTTAGTAGCATCGAAGGTGAATCACAAACAACAGGTGTTGCATTAGATGAAAATGATAATGTTGCACATAACTTAACATATGAGAAAGATACAGAAAACCATACTTCAACATTAATCCATGATGATGGACAATTCCCTATAACAGCAAATACAGACGAAACAGGATATAGTATTATTGATAATTTTGAATATGGAATGGAAGAAATACCATATATTAACCTAGGACTATATAAAAGAGAACAACCAGACTTAGCAGTTGTAAAAGATATTCAAAATGTTAGACTAGCAATAAATGGATATCAACATATTTATGAATATGCAAGCAGATTTGATAATGAAGGTGATTATGTAGATGGCTTTAATGTAGGTGTTAAATTTGCTAGTGAATATATTGAAAGTTCATATACAAGAGCTATCTATGAAGCAGACTATACATATGTTAATGAAGAAGATAGTAGTAGAGAATTACAAGTATATATCACATACAGAATTGCTATCAGAAATGAATCAAGTAACTTAACAAGTAGAGTGAATGAATTAATAGATTATTATGATAGTAGATACTCAATCGTAGGTGTAGGTACAGGAATTGATGAGGAAGGTATTCTAACAGGAAGTATTGAATATACTGAACAAGGAAGTTATAATTCTGAATACAATACTGCTATTATACATACTAATTTGAGTATTGAAGCAGGATATACAACAAGTATTTATGTACAATTCCAATTAAGTAGAGAAGCAGTTGTAGACATTTTAAATGAAAATGAAATGTTAGACAATGTAACAGAAGTTTATTCATACTCAACATTTGATAGTAGTGGTAATGTATATGCAGGTGTAGATGTAGACTCTAACCCAGGAAATGTTGTACCAGGAGATAGTACAACATATGAAGATGATTCAGATAAGAGTCCAGCATTACTATTAGAAGTAGCAGATGCTAGAGCATTAACAGGAACAGTATTCTTAGATGAAACATCAGATGAACTATTAACAGGACAAGTAAGAGAAGGTGACGGCCTATATGATGAAGAAAATGAAATCGGAATTTCAGGTGTAGATGTTACTCTTACAGAAATTTCTGGAACAGGACTTACTTATACAGCAGTTACAGATAGTGATGGTAACTTTGAAATAACAGATTACATCCCTGGTGATTATACATTAACATATACTTGGGGCGATGAAACTTACACAGTGCAAAACTATAAAGCAACAATATACAATTATGAGAGATATCAAGACAACTATGTAAATGGTAATACGACATGGTATAAAGGTGAAGACATGAACAACCCAGATACTAGATATTCAGATGCTATAGATGATTATGAAACAAGATTAGCAATTGATGAAGAATTAACAGAGATTACAAGTTCATCAGCAGATCCAACAATCACAAAAATGGATTCTACAACACCAGAAATGTCATTTGGAGTAGAATATAGTGCAACAACATCTTCAGGTGAAGATAAATTGACATATGAAGTATATAACTTAGACTTTGGTATTGTGGAAAGAGCAAGACAAGATGTATCTCTAGAAAAAACTATAAGTAGTGTTAAACTTACATTAGCAAATGGACAAGTATTAGTTGACTTAGTGATTACAGAAGATGGAGAGTTAGAAGGACAAACATCAAATGTTATTTATATACCACCATCAGAAAACTCATCACCAACAAATGGATTACTAAGAATTGAATTAGATACAGAGTTAATGCAAGGTGCTACATTAGAAGTAACATATACAATTACAGTAAGTAATAATAGTGAATTAGATTATATAGATGAAAATTACTATACATTTGGTACTACGGCTGAAGGTTTATATGATACATCAACTGTTGTAACAATTACACCAACTGGAATTGTAGATTACTTAGATACAGATTGGAGCTTTGATTCAACAACCAATACAGATTGGGAAACAGTAGAAAAAGATGATTCTAGATTAGATTTAGCAGAAAGTGTACAAGAATCAGAAGGAATTGATAATGTAACAATACTATACACAGAAGCATTAGCAACACCATTAGAACCAGCAGAAAGTAATAGTGTTGACCTAACTGTATCAAAATTATTAACAACAACAGGAGATATTGAATTAAATAACGAAGCAGAAATTGTAAAAGTAGACAAACCAGGTGGATCAAAGATAACAACATCAACACCAGGTAACTATGTACCAACAACATATACAAATGTAGAGCCAGATGATAGTCCAGCACCAACAGTTATAGTAACACCAAATACTGGTGATAATCAAAATTATATAATTCCAGTAGTTGTAACAATTAGTGCATTTGCTATCATTGGAGTCGGAATAGTTATCATTAAAAAGAAAGTCTTAAAGAAATAAAAGACAAAATGAAACAATAGGGACATATCAAATCGTTCCAAAATAAAACAAAAAGGACAGACATTATTGTCTGTCCTTTTTGTTTTATTTTGGAACGATTTGGCACATCCCCATTGTTTCATTACGCAAATAAGGGATTTAGAAAAATAGATTGGAAAAATTACAAAATGTAATCAAAATGTAAAAAAAATAAAATATAAAAGGTAGTAAAACTCCAAATAGAGTATCCCTAAAAAGAGAAAGAACAAAGCTTAAAAACTGGAAAATTTTATTATTGAAAAAAAACAAAATAAAGTGTAATGTAAAAATATAAAAGAATGTTCATTTTGTGGAGGGGAATATGAAAACAAAAGAAAGACTTTCAAAAAAATTAATTATGATCCTTATAATTATTGCATTGGCAGTGTTAGATATTTTTGCGTTTGCGATACAAATAGTTAATGCAGAAGAAGAGGAAACTATTAATGCAAAGCCAATTATAGAGGGAACAATAGAAAAATATATTAATTATAATATATCTGATAATGCAGAAACACTTGTGCAATATCATATAAGAACGGGAATTGATTACGACGAAAATTCAGAAAATTTCCCTATCACATATACTGAAACAGTATTGTATATTGGAGAAATTGATGGTAAATATCCATATAAAGTAAATGTTATAATGAATAGTACAGAAACAACAAATGGAAATGCCAAAGATAATTACAATATAGAATATGATTCTGATACAGGTATTTTAATTATAAGCATATATAACCAAGATGAAGATGGCAACTTGATTTCAAGTGAAATACCAAGTGAAGAAAACAGAGATGATTATACTATTATATGCTATTATGATACATACACAGAAGAACAACCAGAAAGAACTCTTGACTTAAATATATCTACTGTTATGCAGTTATCTTCTACTGAAGACAGAAAAGTATATGGAAATGGATTTTTAGAAAAGGTTGTTACTGAAAACATAGAAGACATTACATCTGTCGATTATGATACAGAAGATGTTTATAATGGTTATATAAAATCAAATATAATCAATGGAACAGAGTATAATACACAATATACAGAAACAGAAAGCATCAATATAAGTAACAAAGAAATACAACAAAAAATAGAAATTACAGGAGAAAATACTTTTATTAGAGTAAGTGATGAAGAAGTTATTGAAGACTTAGGAAATGGAAGTAGACTATTATATAAAAGTGTTAAATTAGAAAGAGAAAATATAACAGATATCCTAGGAGAAGAAGGATATATTGAAATACTAGATACAGATGGTAATGTACTTTCTACAATAAATCAAGATACAGAATTTGCAGAAAATGGTACATTTACTGTTACATGGGAAGATGGAATAGAAAATATTGTTATAAAAACAAGTGATATTCTTAATGAAGGTACATTAAATATTGAAACTACAAAAGAAATTCAAAGTACAATGCAAGATATAGACAACATTAAAATAAAAACAACAACAAATATTGCAGGTATTACTGAAGAAGAAATAGTAGAAGAAACAGAAAGTGAATCAGGAGAATATATAGAAGAAACAAAAGTAGTAGAAAGCATTGTTTATAGAACTACAAATGAAAATATAGTTGATATTCAAGACTCAGAAACAAATGTAGAATTTAGTTTAGATACAGATGAATTGACAAATGAAAAACAAAATGAAGTTACATTTAAGGTGAATTTACAAACAAATACAAGTGCAGATAATATGTTTGAAAATCCAAGCATTAAGATAGAACTTCCTAGTCAAGTAGAAAAAGTTATTCTTAGTGAAAACTCTATCATGTATGCAAATGGATTAACATTAGATGAGCCATATTTAGAAACAGATGAAGATGGTAGTATTAATATTGT
The DNA here is from genome assembly GCA_964449925.1 of uncultured Clostridium sp. GTDB lineage: Bacteria > Bacillota > Clostridia > TANB77 > CAG-508 > CAG-269. The sequence goes on along the minus strand of CAYVCM010000001.1, from coordinate 54,234 downwards.
AGCAAATCTACAAGGAAGTTCAACAGGATATAATGAAAATTCATTAGGATTAAGTACAACAATAGAAATAAAAGCTATCCTTATATTAACAAATACGATGGAGAATTGTACTGAAAATATTAATTTTATATATACAAATGAGTGGACATTAAATGGAGAAACAGAAGAATTAGTAGATAGTAAAGAAGTACAATTAGTTAGTTATCAAAATATAAAAACTGTTGAAGAAGTAGACAATATAGTATCTACATATGCTACTGCATCTTTATCAGCAGAAGATTTAGAAGGAGTTAATATAGAAGTTACTCCATTAAAAGGAAGTACAGAAATACAAAATGGTTCTACAATTTACGAAGGAGAATATATAAAATATACAATTAAAGTAACAAATACAACAGACAATGATCTTACAAATGTAAATGTAGTTGCAAGTATACCAGAAGGTTTAACATATGGAGAATTAGAAACAGATTATAATGAATATTTTTCAGATTATGAATATAATTTAGATGAAAGTGTAAGGGAAAAGACAATTGAAATTGGTACACTTAAAGCAGGAGAAAGTACAAGTGTATTTTATGAAGTACAAGCTAATGATTTAGAAGATGAAGAAGAAGAAAAAGAAGTGACAACACAAATTGCTGTATATGTAGAAGACCAACAAGCAAAAAGTTGGGAAATGACAAACACAGTAAAGCAAGCAGATGTACAAGTTTTCCTTAGTTCATCTAGAGATTTTAGATATGATAGTGGATGGAATTATGATATTACTATAACTTCAGAAGAGGAAAAAGAAGTAACTGTAAAAATATATTTACCAAAGGAATTTGAATTAGAGTGTGTAGTATATCAATCAGCTAAAATCGATTTAGATATGGAAATTTCAGAAAATAATGTAATTACAACAACACTAAATACAAATAATACATATTCATTCCAAGGAAGTTTTGATCAAACAAAAATTGATAAAGAAGATGGAGAAAATACTGCAGAAATTACAGCATATGCAGAAGTTACAACAGATAATACATATACATCTAATCTAAATATAATAGAATTCAAATATCAAAATATAACAATTTCTATGACATCACCTACTGAAGGAGAAGAAGTAAGATTTGAAGAAGAAATTGTATATGAAATAGAAATTCAAAATATTGGTGGAAAAAATCTTTCAGAAGCTGATAAAACTGAAGCTAATTCTGGAGATGAGTTTATTATAGTAAAAATAACAGACTTTTTACCAGACGAAATAGAAGCTACTACTGTTACATATAATACATGGATAGTAAATGATTCTTTAGAAATTACTTCAACTGAAACAGTAACAACAGAAATAAATGGTATAGATGAAGATGAAAATGGAGAGAGATTACCAAATGTAGAAGAATATATTTTAATACCAAGTGGAGAAACATCTACAATTACTATAAATGCAACAGCAGGAATGGTATATGAAAAAACGACTATTAGTAATAGTATGACAGCAACAGGAGATGAGATAGAAACAAAAACATCAAACACAGTATCTCATACAATACTTCCATATGATTATGATGATGTAGACGATGATGATAATGATGATGATACAAGTGATTCAGATGATTCAAATACTTCTAATTCATCTGATAATGGAAGTTCTGATGGATTATACAGTATATCAGGAGTTGTATGGAATGACTCAAATGAAGATGGAGAAAGACAATCAGATGAAACTTTATTATCTTCTGTAACAGTTATGTTATTAGATACTAACAATTCAGAAACAATAGCATCAACTATGCAAACAAATAGTAATGGTGAATATACATTTTCAAATATAGAACAAGGAAATTACATTGTTATTTTCCAATATGACACAGAACAATATGTTATTACACAATATCAGGCAAGTGGAGTTAGTGAATCTGCAAACTCTGATGCAATGGATAGTACGATTACATTAAACGGATCACAGGTAAATGTTGGTTTAACAGACGAGATAGAACTAAATTCAAATGCTACAAACATAGATTTAGGATTAATTGAAAGAAAAACATGTGATTTTAAACTAGACAAATATATTAGTAAAGTTACTGTAAAAACTAGTTCAGGAACTGTAAGTGAAGAAACATATGACAATGAGGATTTAGCAAAAGTTGAAATTCGTTCAAAAGAAATTGAAGGTGCAACTGTTATTGTTGAATATAAAATTGTTATTACAAATGAAGGAGAATTAGCATCTTATGTAACAAAAGTAATTGATTATATACCAGATGGATTTGAATTTTCATCAGAATTAAATTCAAATTGGGCTAAAAGTAGTGAAGGATTAATCAATTTAAGTTTATCAAATAGACAAATAGAAGCTGGAGAAAGTGTAGAATTGACATTAGTATTAACAAAAGAAATGACAGCCAATGATACAGGTACATATACAAATGCAGCAGAAATAGGAGAAATAACTAATAGTCAAAATACAAGTGATGTAGATTCTACACCAGGAAATGGAGTAGCATCAGAAGATGATTATAGTACAGCAGATATTATTATTTCTGTAAGTACAGGTGCAATTATATATATTTCTATTTTAATTGTCGTATTACTAGTTATGATAACAATAGCTTATGTAATCATAAAGAAAAAACATATAAATATTCGCAAAGTTTTAAGAATTGGTAAAATGATAGTATTTGTACTAGTATTTAGCACAATTGTTTTTTCACAACAAATTACAGAAGCAGCATATTACTATCAAAGATCATATTATTTTGATTATGATGAAGTAGCTAATACAACACTTCACAGATTTTATTGGATTGATGGACCATTAGATTATGCATATTGTATGAATCATGATGCAGAAGCATATGATGGTACATTCCCTTATGGAGGAGAAACAACAAAAATTACTAGTACATCAACAACGAAAACAGGAACATTTACATTAACAAAAGGAAATAGTACAATTTCTATGACAACATCAGGAAATTATTGTATATATGGACCATTTACTGTTTCATGTTCGGTTAGTGGAACATATGATATAAAAGTATATGACTCAAATGGTAATGAAATTTCTGAAGTTACAACATGTAATAGTAGTGGTACAAAAATTACTGTAAGTGGAAGTATGAGTTTCTATTTAAAGATTGCAGCAAGTAAATGTGAAAATGGTATATCTAAGGTAGAACTTTCTGCAACAAGACAAGTTACAACAACTGTAACAAGTGAAATATATACTATGCCATGGTACGAATGTACATATTCTGGTGGTCAAGATGTTCAAGCAGGTGGATATATCTATAAAGATACTGATACATCAAATAGTACATCAAACAAAACCCTAAGTATATCATGGACAGACTTTAAAGGAACATTAAAGATTACAAAAGTAGATAAAGATAATACAAGTACAACATTATCAGGTGTTAAAATTCGTGTATATAATACATCATTAGGATATGATAAAACATTTACAACAGATTCTAGTGGAGAAATTACTATAAATAATTTATCAATTGGTAAATATACAATTGAAGAGGTATCTAATAGTAATTATGGATATTCAGACTTAGAATCAACAACAGCAAAAGTAACATCAGGTGCAATTACTTCAACTACATTGAAAAACACAAAACAAACAGGAAACCTAAAAATATATAAACAAGATGCAGATAATAGTTCTATTCTATTAGAAGGTGTATCTTTCAAGATACAAAATTCTTCAGGTGAATATATTATTGCAGTAGATTCGAGTGGAAATTCATTATCGACCGTAACAGGAAGTGTAACTTTAAGTAATATAGAAACGACAACAGATGTAGATAGTGCAACCGAATTTATAACAGATAGCAGTGGTTGTATAACTATTAAAAACATAGCAGTAGATACATATACTGTAACAGAAATGTCAGTAGGAGATAATTTTGGATATGAAATAGATGATGATTGGATTTCTTGGGAAAGCAGTAGTAGTAGTGGAACAGGAAGTACGGCAACTATTACTGTATCAAGACAAACTTCAAGTAATACAAGTGGAAGTAGCTCTTCAGCAAAAGATAGTGTATCTAGTGTGTTAACTTTCAAAAATAAGAAAAAATACATTAAAATTAGTGGATATGCTTGGGAAGACAGAGTAAGTGGAAAAAACAGTACAAGAGATGATGAGTGGGTTGAAGACTCATCAGATGAAAGATTAGCAAATGTACCTGTTAGATTATATAATGCAAATGGTGAACTATTAGATGAAACTATTACAGATGAAAATGGTGAATATATATTTGGTAACTATGATGAAGATGAAGATGCAATTCATTTAGAAATTGATGATTTAGTTGGTGCATATGTTGAATTTGAATATAATGGTATGAGTTATCAATCAATAGAAGTTAATACAAGTTTTGATACTTATACAGAAACAACATCTACTGGTAGTACAATTACATACTTAACTGGAAATACAAATAAAGCATCAGATGAATCATTTAGAGAAGAATTTAATGAAAAATATGCAACAATTAGTCAAGGAATATCTTCTGATTCAGGAGGTAATAAAACATATGATATTACATATGATTTTGATGAGGAAAATCATACTAGTAGTGTAGTTTGGGGAGATGAAGTATTATATGGATACGAAGGACAAACATACCCAATTGCAAATGTATATGAACAATATACATTAACAGCTTTAACATCTACAAGTACAACAAATGCATTATGTACAGATTTAACACCAGATGATATCAGAGAAAATGGAGTTGTAGAAATTGGTGGAGTAAACTTAGGTGTATATAGAAGAGATAGACCAGACTTAGCAGTAGTAGAAGATGTAGAAAATGTAGAAATAAGTTTAAATGGATATACACATACATACCAATATGCACAAAGATATTTGGATCCTGAAGAATATGCAGGTGGAGATCCGTTTAATGTTAGTGTAAAATTTGCTAGTAAATATATATCAAATTCATATTCAAGAGCAGTATATTCATCAGACATTATATGGAATCAAGAATCAGAAAATGCTGGTGAATTAGATATTCGTATTCGTTATACAATACAAATAAGAAACGAATCTTCTACTGTATATAGTAGTGTCAATACATTATCAAATTACTATGATGACAGATATACAGTAATGGCTGTATATAGTGACGATGGTTTAACTAGAGATGATGAATATGAAATTATTACAGAATATGGTCAGGAGATAACATCATATTACAGTACAGACTATAGTCAAACATTTGACGATGGAACAGGAATGAAACAAGTGGTTATTGAGGCAAATTATTTATTAGCACCAGGGGAAACAAGAGAATTGATAATTGAATATAAACTAGATAATGATGCAGTAAATGCGATTCTAAATGAAGATCAGACATTAGATTCTGTTATAGAAATTGCTTCATATTCATCATACACAGATGAGACTGCAACTGCACCACTTGCAGGAATTGATATTGACTCTGCACCAGATACAGTAGTAGTTACTAAAAATGATGATGGAGAAATAGATATAACAGATACAACAGAAGATGACTCAGATAAAGCACCATCTATCATACTTGAATTACAAGAAGGAAGAGTAATTTCAGGTACTGTATGGGAAGATGAAGCATTATCAGAATGGTTAGAACAAAATCAAAGAATTGGTAATGGTATATATGATGAAGGCGAAAGTGTTGTTGAAAATGTAACAGTAGAATTACTAGTACCTTTAGATTCTGGAGGTTATGAATTAGCAACCCTATATCAAATAGGTGAAAATGTATATGATGACTTAGTAACAGTAGATGCAACAACTACAACAGACATGAGTGGAAATTATACATTCTCTGGAGTAATACCAGATAATTATTTTATAAGGTATACATATGGAGATGACAGTGTTGTATATAGTTCGGACGGAGACGAATTATACAATATAGATGTAGATGATTATAAGTCAACAATATATAGAGGTGGAGATTCAAGTGATCCAGGAGATTACTGGTATCAAAGCGAAACAAGTGGAATAGAAGAAACAAGATTATCAGATGCAAAAGATAATGATGATGTAATTGATTCTAGAACGAGTGGAAATTTAGACGGTACAGGTGGAACACTTATAAACAATGCTACTATAACAGAAAGTGAAACTAGCTTTACAGAAATTTATGCAGATACTAGACTGTTTAATATAAAAGTTGATTATGATTATAATTATGATGTCGAAGATTATGATTATGACTCAGATGGTTTAGAAACAGACTATTATACAAGTGTTAGTGAATATGATACTAATTTAGTATGGGTATTTGACCAAATCGACTTTGGTATTATAGAAAGACCAGAACAATCAATTGAAGTTGATAAAACAGTATCTAATATTAAAGTTCAATTATCAAATGGTAGTAGTTTAATTGATGGAGATCCAAACCCACCAGAAGGGGAAACTGACAGTCCATTATCATATGTAAGAGTGATAGACGATAATGTCTATATGGAAATAGATAGCGAATTGATTCAAGGAGCTACATTAACCGTAACATATGCAATTACAGTAGACAATTCTGGTTGTGAAATAGACTATGATACAGAGGATTACTATATTTACGGAACTGTGCCAGATAATCCAGAAGATCATTACCTAATAGCAACCGTAACAGACATTTTCGATTATTTGCCAGAAGGCTTGGTATTTGAATCAGATAATGTAGCAAACGAGAATTGGGAATTAATCGATGATATTGAAGAATGGTATGAAGGTGGATATTTATCAGAGATAGTTTATGAACAAGTAAAAGATTTAAGCAATATAATACATTTAACAGAAACCGGAAAAGAACTATTTGCTAGTATGACACCAAGCAGTACAGCATCAGCAAACATTGTCGCTTCTAGACAATTATCAATAACAAATGATGATTTAAGCTATGAAAATGATGTAGAAATTGTAGCATACAAGAATCGTCAACCAATAGATTCAACACCAGGTAACTATGACCCGACAGAAAATGTTACATATGAATCAGATCCAGATGATCCAGATGATCCAGATAAATATATAACAGTTGAAGGAAATGAACCAGATGATGATTACTTAATTGTAACAATCACACCACCAACAGGTAGTGATGAAACAATTAAATACTGGATGTATGGTGGTTTAGGAGTAACCTTGTTAGCAGTGATGGGAACAGGAATTGTCCTGATAAAAAGAAAAGTTCTATAGGTAATGTGCAAAACGGTTAAAAATAATATCAAAAAGGAAGATGGGTATAGCCCATCTTCTTTTCAAACATTCAATTTTGACACATTAACCTATTGCTTTTTTTGACATTCTGTAATAAAATAAAAAACATAAAAAGAAAGAAAAAGGAATATAAAAATTTATCATACAAAAAAATAGTATATTCTGTAAAAAAGTTATTAGTAATCACTTACTAAAAAAGACAAAAACCACGAAAGACAAGTAGTAAAATATAGCATATATTTATAAAAAGGTGGTATGCGCAATGTTTCAAAATATAAATGAATATACGATACAAGATAGAAAAAAAGAAGCTATTAGTAGCAGATGGTCAGAAATCTTAAAAAAGAACAATATTATTATGTATATAATATCTTTTATGCTTTCACTAGTAAACATAGGAGGAGGTTTTTCTTTATTTAGTATTAGTATATTAGGTGCTTGCTTTTCATCTTCTATTCCACTTTTAGGAATTGTAATCATATCTTTAATAGGAAATATAATAAAATTTGGAATAGAAGGTGGACTAGCATATTTCTTAACCAGTCTTATATTCTTGATTAGTTTATTTATTTTAAAACCAAAATATAATGAAGATGAAAGAAATGAAAAAATAAAATTAGGAAAAAACATTTTTATTAGTGTATTACTCATACAAATAGTAAAAGCAATATTATCGACACTTACAATCTATGACATATTAGCAAGTATCATGTATACAATTATCACTATTGCATTTTACAAAATATTTACAAACTCTATACCTATTGTCGAAAATCTTGGAGAAAAACAAGCATTTTCCATCGAAGAAGTTATAGGGACAAGCCTTCTACTAGCGATATCCGTAAGTGCTTTTGGAGAAGTATCTATTTTAGGATTTTCCATAAGAAATATACTTAGCATATTTATTGTTCTACTATTAGGATGGCAACATGGAATATTAGTAGGAGCAACTTCAGGAGTCACAATTGGTGTAACACTTGGTATTATTACAGGGGGAGAGCCTATTATTATAGCAGCATATGCAATTTCTGGTATGGTAGCAGGACTTCTAAATCGATTTGGAAAAATTGGTGTAATAGTTGGATTTTGTATAGGAAATATCATATTAGCATATGCATCAAATGGATATACTGTTGAACTAATATATTTTAAAGAAATTTTATTAGCAGCAATTTTACTACTAGTTGTACCTAAAAATATTCATATTGATATAGAAGAATTTATAGGAAGAGAAAAATTCTTACCAACTTCTAGAGAAGGAACTTTGACTAGAGAAAAAGAAACAGTAGAAAAGCTAAACAATGTATCTGAAACAATTAAAGAAATGGCAAATGCATATTCTAAAGATACAAAAAGAGAATATTCAATTGAACAAAAAGAAGAAAATAAGCAAATATTTATAGATGAATTATTAAATAATATAGAACCATATAAGGAAAATTTATTATATGAAGATATAACTAACGTAAATGGGAAAATAGTAGATGATATATTTAATTTATTACTAGAAAAACAAGAAATAGATAGAGAAAATTTGCTAAAAATATTTGCAAATTGTAATAGTTACATCATAGGATTTGATGATAAAGAAGTAAGTCAATATCTAGAAGAAAATATATTACAAATTTTAAGAATTTTAAACATTTCATACAAAGTAAGTAAAAATAATTTTGTATGGAAAAGAAAATTAGATGAAAGCAAAAAAAATATGGAAACACAATTAAGAGGTGTTTCAAAAGCAATATCAGGAATAGCAAAAGATATTCAAAAAGATACAACTAAAGAAAAGAACCATGAAAAGCAAGAAATTGAAATTATTGAATTATTAAAACAAAAAGAAATTGAATTACAAGAAATATCAATTAGTAAAAAAGATAGATATATTATTCATATAATACTTCAAGAGCCAACAGATAACCAAATAATAGAACATATACTTTCAAAAACTCTAAAAGAAAATATTATATTAAATGAAGAAAATTCTACCAAAACAGATTTAATTTATATTTCTGATGATAAATATGTATTAGGTTTTGCAACAGCTGATTCTAGCAAAAATCAAAGCGAAGCTTCAGGTGACAATTTTATAAATACTAGACTAAAAGACGGAAAATATGTTATTGCATTAAGTGATGGTATAGGAACAGGTAGAAAAGCAAATGAAAGTAGTATGCAAGCATTATCAATGTTACAAAATCTATTATTATCAGGGTTTGACAAAGATACTTCTATTGAACTTATTACATCAACATTAATTAGCAAAAATGAAGAAATTTTTGCTACATTAGACATTGCAATAGTTGACCTATATAATGGAACAATAGAAATAATAAAAAGTGGAGCATGTCCAACATATATCAAGAAAAATAAACATGTAAAAATAATAAAATCAAATACACTTCCAGCAGGAATGATTAATCAAGATAATATACAAGTATTTGATACAGATATACAAAATGAAGAAATTATGCTTATGTGTACAGATGGCATATTAGACTCAAACATAGAATACAAAAATAAAGAATTATGGATTAAATATTTATTAGAAGATATAGAAACAAAAAACACAAAAAAAATTGCAGACATTATATTAAATGAAGCAATAGACAACAATTTTGGTAAAACAAAAGATGATATGACAGTCATTGTATGTAAGTTTATGAAAAAAGATAAATAAAACAAATGGAATAACATCAGCGATTTTATACAAAATAGGAGGAGCGAGTATGAGTAGAGGAAAAAGGTATGAAGAAAAAAAGCTAAACAAGAAAAAAGTATTTGCTGTCATCTTGGCAATTATTGTTGTCATTATGTCTGTACTAATTATTAGGGATGCTCTAACAGGAGATGTAACTAGAACACGAACCTCTGGAAAATCATATTTTTCAGCATATAAAGATAATAAATGGGGTGTTATTGATCAAAATGGAGATATAGTAATAGAACCTTCTTATGAAGAAATGATAATAATCCCAGATAATCAGACAGATGTATTTCTTTGTACCTATGATGTAAATTATGATACAGGAGAATATTCTACAAAAGTTTTAAATAGTGATAATGAAGAAATCTTTACAAAATATACAAAGGTTGAAGCAATTAGCAATTATGATGAAAATAACAATTTGTGGTATGAAGATAATGTGCTAAAAGTAGAAGAAGATGGAAAATGGGGAACAATTAATCTAAAAGGAAAAACTGCATTAGATACAGAATATGATAGTATAGAAGCAATGCCAGGAATTAAAGATACATTATTAATAGAAAAAGATGGCTTATATGGTATTGCAGATAATGATGGAAGTATTATTGTAGATGTACAATATACAGAAATTACAAATTTAGGAGAAACAAATAAAGATGGATTTATTGTATGTGACGAATCTGGTTTATATGGAATTGTAGATTCTTCTAAAAATGTAATCTTAGAAAATAAATATCAAGAAATTCAAAAAGTATATGGAAATGACTTATATGTTGTAACAGAAGATGGAAACCAAAAGGTTGTAAACAGTAATGGAGAAGACATATTAACACAAGGATTTGACCAAATAACAGCTATATTAAGTGCAGAAGATGAAGGTGTTATATATGTTTCTAATGGACAATATGGTATCATGAGTCTGTCAGGAGAAATTTTAATACAAGCACAATATGATAATTTAATAGAAGTAAAAGAAAATATATTTATTGCAACAAGTGGTAGTACAAAAGGTGTAATAGATATTAATAATACAGAATTAATACCATTTGATTATGAATCAATTACTTATAATGAAACAGCAAAAATATATATAGCTGAAGACGAAAATTATCAAAACTATATAATCAATGATAATTATGAAGTACAACAAACAGGAATCTTAATTGAAATTAATACAGACGAAGGCTATTTTGAAATAAGACAAGATGATGAATATAAATATTATGATTTTAACTTTGAAGAAAAAACTAAAGTAGAAGTGCTTAGTGATAATACATTATTCTTAGATAAAAAAGATAATCTTTACGGATATGTAGACAAGGATGGTAATGTTGTGGTAGAATATATGTATGATGATGCCACAGAGCAAAATGAGTATGGTTTTGCAGCTGTTAAAAAAGATGGTAAATGGGGCGCAATTAATAGCAAAGGAGAAGTGGTACAAGAACCAACTTATGATTTAGATGACTATTTATGGATTGATTTTATTGGTAAATGGCATTTAGGAAAAGATATCAATATGAATTATTATAATCAAGAATAAATAAAAATTAATAAAAAAGGTGATAAAAATGGAACTAAAGATAAACTATCAATACACATACTTTATACACCCATTTGTGGTGAAACAAGGTAAATATCAGAAATACATATTGCGATTATTAAAAGATGAAAATTGCAAGATAAAGAGATTTGAAAAAGAAAAAGATTTTAAACTATATAAATATTTTACACCAAAATTGAGAGAATTTCTATTTTCTAGTTTTAGTTTTACAAATGAAAAACACGCAAGATTTAAGGATATGCCAATAGAAACACAATCTGCTGTACTTTCTAAATATCCTTGTACAATTTTTGAATATACAATAAAAAAAGATATTCAAGGTAAAGCAGGAGATGGAAAAGGAATTTTCTTTAAAATTGGAAAAATAGAAATTATTTGTTTTCAAACTGGTATCTGTTTCTTATGTATGAAAACAAATATAGAAGATAATCCTACTTTTTCCGATATTTTAAACTTTAATTATAAATTTAGAGATATTAAACAAGATAATAAAACATTAAATCATTATGACAAAATTAATATACAAACAGATAGTTTTTCAGATATAGATAAGCTAACAGATTTTATAAGGAATATCACAGGTTCTAATATAGAAGCTATAAAATTAGATGTTGATACAGAAAGATTTTTGACATATTCTTATGCTTGCATTGACCAAGAAGCATGGAATACAGAAAAACCATTTGAAAAAATAGAAAATCAATTTATTAAATTTACAAGATTTTTACCAGCAGATTATTCTGCAACTCTGACAGAAGATAATATTACATCTTTATCAAAATGGAAATATACTAAAATGGGAATTACAAAATATGGTGTGACATTGTTCTCATCATCAACAGATATTAACAATTACACTATTTTGCCAAACGAGTTTGAACAACAATATTTATATACTTATATTTTTGAACTATATAAAAAGATTTACTTGAAAAAATTAAGCTTGGAATTTAAAAATCCAAGAAAAATGAAAGAATCAAGAAAGAATTTTATTAATTTTACTAAGACTATGTGGATACAAGAAATTACAGAAGACGAAGCAGGAACAATGTTTGATCATAAAATAAAAGAAACACTGGGACTAAATCAATTATATCAAGAGGTAAAAAATGAATATGATGTCTTGTATAAAGATTTGAATATTGAAAAAAATAAACATATTACTATTGCTATTTCAATTATCTTAGTGGCTTCTTTGATATTTAATGTGTTGAATTTTATATTGTTATCACAATATTAACGCTATGTCTCATTGGGGACGTTTCTTTTTGAGACATTTTGGGGACGAAGCAAGCGATGATTTGAGGACGGAGCAAAAAATCATCATTTGTATTATAAAAATTATATAAAAATTTATTTATACAAATGATGATTTTTTGCTCCGTCCTCAAATCATCGCTTGAAATAATTTATCAAATATTACCATTATATGAAAGTCGCTTTGCTCCAGCAATTGCACGCAAATTTACGGAAAGCCAAAGCGATAAAATAAAATTAGAATGATTTTTAAGGCTTTCCGATTTGTTCTAAAGTCATATAGTAAATTAAAAAGGAAAAAGGTTGTTGAAAATGAAAATTAGTTGTGGAACAGATATTATTGAAATAAAACGAATAAAAGAAAGTATAGAAGATTTGGGAATGAATTTTTTAGAGCGCATCTATACAAAAAAAGAAATAGAATATTGTGAAAGTAAAAAAACTCAAAAATATCAACACTATTCAGCTAGGTTTGCTGCGAAAGAGGCTGTGTTTAAGGCGATTTCTAGCCATTTAGAAAATAAATATGATATTGGATGGAAAGATATAGAGGTACTAAATGATGAAAATGGAAGACCACATGTTCATTTTTTGAATATCAAAATACAAGATATTGAAGAAATAGATATTAGTATATCACATTGTAAAGAATATGCCACAGCAAATGTAGTAGTAATGTGGAAATGAATTAAATATTGGTTACTATTCAGAGTTATATGGTAACAAGGTGTGGAGGTATATTATTTTAAATTTCATAAATTCCTCGGCTCAATACAAATTTTAAGAACCTCTAAAATTTTTTTATGGCACCCTTTCACGTCAAGCGCGAACATTTTCCATAAAAAAATTTAAGATGTTCTAATCATTTTCCAATCACATTCGTCATTTATTCAATTTAAAATAATATACCTCCACACCTTGTTACCATATAACTCTGAATAGTAACCTTAACAATAAGACTAATCTAAATTGCCTAGTTTTAATAGTTAAAAGAAGGGAGAGAAAATGGAATTTTTTGATAGTCATTGTCATTTAGATGACGAAAAATTTAATGAAGATAGAGAAAATTTAATAGCAGAAATAAAAAAAGCGGATATAACAAAAATAGTATCAGCAGGATATAGTGTAGAAGGTTCTATTAAAGGTGTTGAATTATCAAAAAAATATGACTATATTTATACCACCTGTGGAATTTCTCCAAATGATATTCCACAAATTGAAGAAGAATTGTGGAAAGATATAGAAACTATAAACGAATTAGTGAAAAATAATATAAAAGATAAAAAAATTGTAGCAATTGGAGAAATTGGATTAGACTATTATTGGGAAAAAAATTTAGAAAGAAGAGAATTACAAAAAAATGCTTTTGTAAAACAAATCGAAATGGCAAATGATTTTAATTTACCAATTGTTATACATACAAGAGATGCTATTATGGATACATTAGAAATATTAAAAACACATACGGTTAGCAAAAAAGGTATTTTTCATTGTTGTCCATTAAATAGAGAATTGGTAAAAGAGGCATTAAAGCTTGGATTTTATATTTCGTTTGCAGGGCCAGTAACTTTCAAAAATTCAAAAAATGCAAATGAAATTATAGAAATGGTACCAGTAGATAAAATGCTTATAGAAACAGATAGTCCTTATTTAGCACCAGAACCAGTAAGGGGAACTAGAAATGATCCGAGAAATGTAAAACATATTGCACAAAAAATTGCTGATGTGAAGGGCTTGCCACTAGAAGATGTTGCAAAAATAACTTACAATAATGCTGAAAAAATACTTGTAACAAAAAGTTCACAAAACTGATTTAAATAAGTTTTGTGAACTTTTTTGTTTCATTTACAAAGTTTAAAATTTTAAATTTCTCAAAGCTTCGATTCTATCTGCTGTACTAGGATGTGTAGACCAAAGGCTACTAGTTTTTTTCTTGCCATTCTTCTTAAATGGATTAACAATATACATATTTTCAGTTGCATTATTTGCAGTTTTCAATTCATTAGGGTCATTTTCTAATTTCTCCAAAGCAGAAATCAAACCATCTGGATTACGAGTAAACTCAACAGCAGTACTATCTGCTAAAAATTCTCTTTTTCTAGATAAAGCAAGTTGCATTAAAGAACCAAAAATAGGTGCTAAAATTAAAAGAACAAGTCCTATTAACATTAATAATCCATTTGCTCTGTTATCATTATCTCTATCGCGTGAACCACCCCAAAATAAAGCACGAGAAAATACATCAGATACCATTACAATAAAACCAACCATAACAGAAACAACACAACTTAAACGAATATCATAGTTTTTAATATGACTCATTTCATGAGCAATAACACCCTCTAACTCATAATAATCTAATTTTTCTAAAAGTCCTGTTGTTACACAAATAACAGAATTTTCGGGATTTCTCCCAGTAGCAAATGCATTTGGTTGTGCATCTTCTACAACATAAAGTCTAGGTTTATTTGGTAGCCCAGCTGTTACCATAAGAGCATCTAAAATATTAACTAGTTTTTGGTCTTCTTCTTTAGTAGCTGGTCTTGCTTTGTTCAATGATAATACAATTTTGTCACTATAGTAGTAAGAAGCCCATGCAGATGCAATTGAAACAACTAATGCAATCATAATGGATATTGGGCCTAATCTTAGTGCATTACAAACAAAATATACAATTAAAGTAATGACTAAAATAAAAATTCCTATTATAATACCTGACTCAAATTTATTTTTTTTACTTGTTTCAAACATATTCTACTCCCTTTAAAAGTAAAGAAGGGAAAAGGTAATCCCCTATCCCTTCTAAACAATATTTATTAAAATTATATATTAAGATGATTGCTATTGATTTTTTCCAAAATCTACTTTTACATTTTTTCTGGCTTCTTCATTTTCAGCAACGAATAAGTCACGAGGTGTAAAATGAAACATACCAGCAATAATGTTAGATGGGAAAACTTCTAATTTTGTGTTATATGTTGTTACAGTATCATTATAGAATTGTCTAGAAAAAGAAATTTTATTTTCTGTATTTCTAAGTTCTTCTGACAAATCTGAGAAGTTTTGGTTTGCTTTTAAATCAGGATAGCTTTCAGACACTGCCATTATAGTTTTTAAAGCAGTAGATAGTTGATTATCTAATTCAGCTTTTTTAGAAACACTTTCTGCTTGTGCCCATGAGGTTCTTAGTTGTGCAATTTTTTCAAATGTTTCAGATTCATGTGTCATGTAACCTTTTACAGTTTCAACAAAATTAGGTATAAGGTCAAATCTTCTTTGTAATTGTACATCTATTTGACTCCATGCATTATCAACTTTTATTTTAGATTGAACTAAACCATTATACATAGCTATTACTGCTATAATGACAGCAATTATAATAAATAAAATAATAAAAATGATCATGTGTACAATCCTCCTTATCTATAATATATACAAAATTATCATAACATATTAATATTATTTCTACAATATTTATAAAAAAATTTCACAAAAAAATCAAAAATATGTCACTTTTCATAATTAATATGGTAGATAGTGTGAAGGGACATTATTTTAAATTGAATAGATGACGAATGTGATTGGAAATATTTTTAGAATTTGTTAATAATTTTAGAATGATGTTCATAGCACATATACCTCTACACTAGCTACCATACTAATTATGAAAAGTAACAAAAAAAGGAATATTTTTAAAAAATTTTCATATATTATATTATGGATAAAAAATGGACAAATATAAGCAATTTATGAAATTTTTTAATAAAAATATAAAAAAATAATACCCATATATTCTTAGGGATGCAACAGATTGCTTCGATTTTGAACTTGAAATTTGACTTTTTGTTCAAATAATAGTATAATAGTAATGTGTTGCCAAAAGGAGGTAATTTAATTTTATGAAACGAGAAGAAAAGGCTTCAATTTCTATAATGAAGATTATCTGTGTAAGCATAATTTTTATATTAATATCAGGAATTAGTGTTATGGCAGTAAGCACAGACTTAAAAGACATAACTATTATATTACAAAATGGATATGAAATGACAACTGTAACATCAAAAAGTACAGTATCAGATGTTTTAGATGAAAACGGAATCATACTAAGCGATGACCAAAAAACGATACCAGATTTGGATAGTGAAATATCATCAGGTGATACAATCCAAATAACAGATAAATCATATAATGAAGTACAAATTGCAACAATATCAGAAGAAGGAGTTGAAACTTCATTAGAGCAATTACTAGAAAATTATGCACCAATCACAGAAAAAATAGTTGTAGAACAGGTTACAATACCTTATGAGACAATCACAAAAGACACAACAGATGCAACAGAAGATACAACAAACAAAGTTGTACAAGAAGGAAAAGACGGATTAAAAGAAGTAACATATAAAGTAAAATATCAAAATGATGTAGAAATTGAAAAAACAGTCATATCAGAAGTTGTTATAGAAGAACCAGTAGATAAAATTGTTCAAGTTCAAAAAAATACAACTTCAAGAAGTTCAACAACAACAAGAACAACAAGTTCAACAAGTACGTCAACAACATCAACAAGTACAAGTACATCAAGCTCAAGTGGAACTGTATATAAAGTTACAGCATACTGCCCTTGTAGTAAATGCTGTGGTAACTCAACTGGAACAACTGCTTCAGGAACAACGGCAACAGCAGGTAGAACAGTTGCAGCTTCAAGTAATTTTGCATTTGGAACAAAATTAAATATTGGTGGACACGTTTATACAGTTGAAGATAGAGGAGGCTCTGTTACTGGAAATACTATAGACATATTTGTTAGTACACATGCAGAAGCTTTACAATGGGGCGTAAAATATTTAACAGTAAGTGTTGTGGAATAAAAATAGAGAGATGTCTCCATTAGGAGGCATTTTCTTTTATATAGCATTGTGTCGCATTGGGGACGTTTCTCTTTGAGACATTTTTATGTAAAATTAAAATTCCTATTTCTAATATACTAAAATATAAAATTAAAATATTATATACAAATGTAAAATAGCATTTTGCAATTTTACATAAAAATGTCTCAAAGAGAAACGTCCCCAATGCGACACCTAATGCTATATAAAAGAAAAAGAAAGGAAAGAAAATATGAAACTTATTTCGTGGAATGTAAATGGAATACGAGCCTGTGTCAATAAAGGATTTAGCGACTTTTTTAAAAAAATAGATGCAGATATATTTTGCATACAAGAAACTAAATGCCAACCAGAGCAAATTGAACTAGAATTTGAGGGATATAAATCTTATTGGAATAGTGCAGAAAGAAAAGGATATTCAGGAACGGCCATATTTACTAAAAAAGAACCAATAAAAATCACATATGGAATAGGAATAGAAGAACATGACAAAGAAGGAAGAATTATAACATTAGAATTCAAGGATTTCTATTTAGTAAATAATTATACCCCAAATGCTAAAAGAGGATTAGAAAGATTAGACTATAGGCAAATATGGGAAGATGAAATCAGAAATTATTTATTAACATTAAATAAAACAAAACCTGTAATTATGTGTGGAGACTTAAATGTAGCACATGAAGAAATAGATTTAAAAAACCCAAAATCTAATAGAGGGAATGCAGGATTTACAGATGAAGAGAGAGCTAAAATGACAGAGTTACTAAAAGCTGGTTTTATAGATTCTTTTAGATATTTATACCCAGAAAAAACAGAGTGTTATAGCTGGTGGTCATATATGGGAAGAGCAAGAGAAAAAAATGTAGGATGGAGAATTGACTATTTTATTGTATCAAAAGATATTAAAGATAAAATAAAAGAAGCTATGATATTCCCAGAAGTAATGGGTAGCGATCATTGTCCAATTGGTTTAGAAATAAATTAGAAACTAGACCCCATAAACGAAACTAGAAACCATAAAATAGAAAACGAAATAAAACATTTTGGCTTTGTAAGTCAAAGTAAAAATAAATGAATAACCTATTTTAAAAGAAAAAATAAAGGAGATAAAATTATATGAATGAAGTAAAACAAAATTGGAGAAAATGGATATATTGGTTTTGCCTAGGACTAGCATTGATTTTTATTTATAAGCTTTTAGATAATTATGGAACTATTATGGGAAGTTTACATACATTTTTTAGTGTTATTAGTCCATTTTTTATAGGTATATTTATTGCTTACTTATTATATATGCCTTCAAGAAAATTTGAAGAACTATATGGAAAAATAAAAATAAGGTTTATATCAAAAAAAGCAAGAGCATTAGGTGTTATTACAGTTTATATTATAATTATTGCTATTATTGGTATATTGTGTTATACAATTTTTCCAATTGTTTTTGAAAGTATAACAGATTTTATTAGTAGTGTACCACAATATATTGAAAATGCAATAAACGCATATAATGAGTTACCAGAGGACTCTATATTAAAAAGTCAAGTTGTACAAGATGAAATTCAAAATTTGCAAAGTCTTGATATTAAAGAATATTTTGACATTGAAAAAATATTAGAATATCTACTAAATGCAATTAGTGCTATTTTTAGTATTGTAGACTTCTTTATTGCAATTATAGTATCAGTATATATTCTAATAGATAGAAGAAAAATAATAGCATTTTTCAAAAGATTAGCAAGTGCTATTTTTAAAGAAAGAACATATAAAAACTTAGATAAATATTTCAATGACTCTAATGAAATTTTCTTTAAATTTGTAGCTAGCCAATTTTTAGATGCAATAGTTGTAGGTATTATGGTATCTATTGCAATGAGCATTATGGGAGTACGATATGCACCATTATTAGGATTTTTCATTGGTATATTTAATATGATACCATATGTAGGTGCAATAGTAGCAACAGTAATCTCAGCACTTATCACATTAATAACAGGTGGATTATCACAAACTATATGGATGCTAATTGTTGTTATTATTTTACAACAGATAGATGCTAACTTTATTAATCCAAGAATTGTTGGAAAATCACTAAAAATTAGTCCATTACTTGTATTATTTGCAGTAACTTTTGGTGGAGCATATTTTGGAATACTAGGTATGTTCTTAGCAGTTCCAATCATTGCAGTTATAAAAATACTATTAGATGATTTTATAGATTATCGTGAAACAAAAAAAGTAATTGAAAAAGAAAAGAAAAAAATTGAGGATTGATTCCTCAATTTTTTTAACCTCTTTGTAATAAATATTGTATACCACCATTTGCGATTGCTGTTAATGTAAGAACAATGATACCTGCTACAAAAACACCTGCAACAATTGGTGGAATTGCTTTTTTAGGTGGTAAATCTAAAAAGTTTGCAATTAGTGAACCAACCCATGCACCTGTTCCTGGTAATGGGATGGCAACAAAAATAAATAAACCTAAAGCAGCAAAATTTTGTAATTTTTCACTTTCTTCAATTTTTCTTGTTGCTCTTTCAGAAGCCCAATCAATAATAACTTTAAATATTTTCCATCTTCCGAAAAAATCAAACAATGGCCTAATAAATTTCACAATAAAATATACAGGAATAATATTTCCTATAAAACTACATAAAAATGATTCTATGTAATTTAAGTGAAATGTAAACACACCTACTGGTATAGCACCTCTTAATTCAACGATTGGTACCATTCCAACAAAAGCAGTTAATAAATATTTTACGATTAATGGTAATTCTGCCATAGTTCCTCCTAATTTTTAAAGTTTCTTAAGTATTTTACTATATATAGAAAAAAATGTCTATATTTGTAATAAAAAAATATAAAATTTTACAAAACTGAAACATTGGGAAAAGTTGATGATTTTTTCTCCATCCATAAAATCTTAAATTTAAAAAATGTCAGATAATGTCGATTTTCGTAAAAATAAGTAGAAATTTTTACAAAAAACTAATAAAAAATAATTGTAATTGTATAATGGTTGTGATAGAATTACTTTGATAGCGCAAAAATGCTATCTTGAAGTCCCTAAGATTGGGACAAGCAGGAATATATGGAAAAAAGGAGGATGTTTACTATGAAACTACGGATTAAAAGAGTAATTAACGTTACACTGGCAATGCTATTATGTATTACTTTATGTGGATTACCTGTATCTGCTAAGACTTTGGATGAGGATGATGTAACATATTCCTCTAATGAAGCAGTTACCTATGGAACAGGATACGGAAGTATCATTTATCCACAGAATACTACACTTAAAATAAATGCTGGTTACGTTGATACTGTAAGTTATACAGGAGTCTATGGACTTTTTGGGAGCTCTGGAGTTATTACTCTGAGGTTTACAAATCAGAGTACAGGAGATTTTAAGAGTTTCCCATTTATATGCGATAATGGGTATTATGTTCAAAAAATGAACATACAGTTACCTGCTGGAACATATACTGTAACAACAGCAGGAAGCAATGTAGGAAACTTTCAACAATTAACAATTAGTTTTAGCTAAGCATAGGAAGATTTTATTAACAATCCATATATATATATCCTGCATTGTGAGGGTTCCTGCTTGGAACCCTCACAATGCAGGATATATAAAAAAGGGGGAATAAAAATATGAAAAAAAATATCATACTAATAATTGTAGTAATTTGTGCAATATTAATAATTCTATTAGGGGCAAATCTTATTAGAAACTACACAATTATAAGCAAAATTTGTGAAGCAGAAGAAGATGTAAAAAATTCTTTAAACAATTATTATTATGAAGAAACGACTAGATATAATACTGAAGAAGAAACAACAAAATCAGAAATATATGTACTTGATGGTATATATGATTGGAACTTTTATATTGATGAAAACTTAGAAGGTACACTTTATATAAACTCAAATACAGGAGAGGTTATAAAAAGTGAAGAAACTTTAAATGAAGAGTTTGAAATAGAAGAATTATATCAAAATATGCTATTAACGTCAGATGTTTCAAAAGATGATTTAATAAAATTAATACTACTTGAAAATATCTACAAACCATTGAAGAAAGAAGAAAATCAATATGTAATTAATTTAGATGATTTTGTTGTTTATGTTGATGCAGAAACAAATCTAGTAACTAAATGGACTAGTGAAAATGTCACAAAAACATTTGCCTATGAAAAAGATGTTGTAACAGCAGAAGATGTAGAAGAACCAAATGTATAAAAAATGTAAATAATTTTAAATAAAATCCTACGAAAGTATTGACTTCCGTAGGATTTTTATTGTATAATAATACAGATTTGAAAAAAGAGAGTTTTAACAGCCAAATAAAAAACAAAAAAGGTGATAAAAATAAATAACAATATTTTGTAATTAAATTAAATATTTTGTTAGAGCCAGTTGAAAAATCTAGATTTTTTGACAGCTCTTTTATTGCCGTTTATATCACAATTTTCAAAATCAAATCAAACAATCAAAAATATTTTATTCAAATGTTAACAATTAAGAGAAGAGGAATTAAATATAAGTTTCCCTAGGAAAATTTAAAATTGTAAAGCAGGCAATTTTAAAATCCTAGACAAGAAATTTATTATTTAAGAAGGACTTCTTTTAATCTATAAATTAAATCAACAAACCAAGTTGATGATTATTTCTGCTTAATATTTTATATGAGGTGATTTTCTTGAAGTTAAAAGAAGTGAAATACGAGAAAACTTCTCGTAAAGATTTCGCAAAAGTTGGCGACTATATCGAAATGCCAAACTTAATTAAAGTACAAAGAGACTCTTACGAATGGTTTGTAGAAGAAGGATTAGGAGAAGTACTAAAAGACATTTCTCCAATAGAAGACTATTCAGGAAATCTTGTACTAGAATTTTTCGACTACTACATGGAAGACAAAACAAAATACACAGTAGAAGAAGCAAAAGAAAGAGATGCAACATACTCTACAAGATTACATGTAAAAGTAAGGCTAATTAACCGTGAAACAGGAGAAATCAAAGAACAAGAAATCTACTTAGGCGATTTCCCATTAATGACAGATAGTGGTACATTTATTATTAACGGTGCAGAAAGAGTTGTAGTTAGCCAATTAGTTCGTTCACCAGGATGTTATTATGATGAAGAATTTGACACAAAAACAGGAAAGAAAACATATACATCAACAGTTATGCCACTTCGTGGTGCATGGCTAGAATATGAAACAGATGGAAACGACATTTTCTGGGTTCGTGTAGACAGAACAAGAAAAGTGCCAATAACTACATTAATAAGAGCAATCGGTGTAGCAACAGATGCACAAATGTTAGAACTATTTGGTGATGAAGAATTAATAAAAGCAACATTAAATAAAGATACTATCAAAGATCAAGATGAAGCATTAATTGAAATTTATAAAAAATTAAGACCAGGAGAACTTCCAACAGCAGATGCTGCTAAAAATTTATTTAATGGATTATTTTATGATAACAGAAGATATGATTTAGCAAAAGTTGGTAGATACAAATTTAATCAAAAATTATCATTAGCAGGAAGAATTAAAGGAAAAGTATCAGCTAAAGATGTTGTAGATGATGAAACAGGAGAAGTATTTGTACAAGCAGGAGAAGTTATAACAGAAGAAATAGCAGAAAACATCCAAAATTCTGGAATTAACATTGTAGATGTAACAGTAGGAGAAAGAACAGTTAGAATTATTGGAAATGGTACAGTTAACATTCATAAAGTATTACCAGATGTAAATTTAAGTAAATTACACTTTAAAGAAATGGTAAATTATCAAGTATTAAAAGACATTATAGATAACACAGATAAAAAAGAATTAGTAAAAATAATAGAAGAAAGACAAAATGAATTAGTACCAAAACATATTACAACTGAAGACATGATAGCTTCTATTAATTATCTATTAAACTTATCACATGGACTAGGAGAACCAGATGATATTGACCACTTAGCAAACCGTAGAATTCGTTGTGTTGGAGAATTATTACAAAATCAATTTAGAATTGGTTTAACTAGATTAGAAAGAGTTGTTCGTGAAAGAATGACAATCCAAGATTTAGATGTAATAACACCACAAACTTTAATTAATACAAAACCAATAACATCAGCAATTAGAGAATTTTTCGGAAGTTCACAATTATCACAATTTATGGACCAAACAAACCCACTTTCAGAATTAACACATAAAAGAAGAATTTCTGCATTAGGACCTGGAGGATTAACAAGAGATAGAGCAGGTTTTGAGGTTCGTGATATTCACTATACACATTATGGTAGACTATGTCCAATAGAATCACCAGAAGGACCAAACATAGGACTAATTTCAGCTTTATCATCATTTGCACAAATTAATGAATATGGATTTATAGAAACACCATACAGAAAAGTAGATCCAGAAACACATAAATTAACAGACACTGTAGAATATATGAGTGCAGATGTAGAAGACAACTATATTATTGCTCAAAGTTCAGAACCAATTAATAAAGATGGAAGTTTTGTAAATCCAAGAATTAGAGTTAGATACAAAAACGAAGTAATTGAAGTTGACAAAGATAATGTGCAATATGTTGATGTTTCACCAAAACAATTAGTTTCAATTGCTGCAGCAATGATTCCATTCTTAGAGCATGATGATGCAAAAAGAGCTCTAATGGGTGCAAACATGCAACGACAAGCAGTACCTCTAATGATTACAGAAAGTCCAATTGTTGGAACAGGAATTGAATATAGAGCAGCAAAAGACTCTGGAATTTTAGTATTAGCAGAAGATGATGGTGTTATTGAAAAAGTAACAGGAGATAGCATTACAGTTAAATATAATAATGGAAAAACAGTTGTACATAAATTACGCAAATTTAAAAGAACAAATGGTGGAACATGTATTAATCAAAAACCAATTGTAAAAAAAGGTGAAAAAGTTAAAAAAGGTGATGCCATTGCAGATGGGCCATCAACTAAAGATGGAGAAATGGCTTTAGGTAAAAATGTATTAGTTGCATTCTCAACATGGGAAGGTTACAACTACGAAGACGCGATTCTTTTAAATGAAAGATTAGTAAAAGAAGATGTATTTACATCTATTCATATAGAAGAATATGATTGTGAATGTAGAGACACAAAACTAGGAGCAGAAGAAATAACAAGAGACATTCCAAACATTGGAGATGACTCACTAAAAGACTTAGATGAAAACGGAATTATCCGTATTGGTGCAGAAGTTAGACCAGGAGACATTCTAGTTGGAAAAGTAACACCAAAAGGAGAAACAGAATTAACTGCTGAAGAAAGACTATTAAGAGCCATCTTTGGAGAAAAAGCAAGAGAAGTTAGAGACACTTCACTAAGAGTACCTCATGGAGAAGCAGGAACAATTGTAGATGTTAAAATATTTACAAGAGAAAACTCTGATGAATTAGGACCTGGTGTTAATCAAATTATTAGATGTTATATTGCAACAAAAAGAAAAATATCAGTCGGAGATAAAATGGCAGGTAGACATGGTAACAAAGGTGTTATTTCAAGAGTATTACCAGAAGAAGATATGCCATTTATGCCAGACGGTACACCAATTGATATCTTACTAAACCCTCTTGGAGTTCCATCTCGTATGAACTTAGGACAAGTGCTAGAAGTTCACTTAGGAGGAGCAGCAAAAGCATTAGGATGGCATGTATCTACACCAGTATTTGATGGTGCAACACAAGAAGATGTTGAACAATTATTAGCAGAAGCGGGAATGAACAAAGATGGAAAAACAACACTATATGATGGTAGAACAGGAGAACCATTTGCAAGCCCAATTACAGTTGGTGTTATGTACATGTTAAAACTACATCACTTAGTAGACGACAAAATCCATGCTCGTTCAACAGGACCATACTCACTAGTAACACAACAACCTTTAGGTGGAAAAGCACAATTTGGTGGACAACGTTTTGGAGAAATGGAAGTTTGGGCATTAGAGGCATATGGTGCATCATATACACTACAAGAAATGTTAACAGTTAAATCTGACGATGTAGTAGGAAGAGTAAAAACATATGAAGCAATCGTAAAAGGTGAAAATGTTCCAGAACCAGGTGTTCCAGAAAGCTTTAAAGTACTAGTAAAAGAATTACAATCTTTAGGATTAGATGTTCGTTTATTCTCTGAAGATAATCAAGAACTAGAACTAAAAGAAAATATAGAAGAAGGCATCGAATACGATCCAGAAAAAGACAAAAAATATGAACACGAAGAGGAAGAAGTTGTTGTCGAAGATGGAGATTTAGAAGATGGATATACAGAAGAAATTGAAGAAGATGATATGTTAGACGATGGCAATGATGAACTATTTGAAAGCTTAGATGACGAAGAGGATGACATGCTTTTGGATGGTGATTTAGCAGAAGATAATTTTGATAATGATATTATATAAAAAATTAATTGAATAAATTCTAAATGGAAAAATCTCTATTTATAAAAAATTTTGTTTACTTATTATTAAATAAATCGAAAGGAGACTAACAATCAATGGAAAAAGAATTAAGTGATTTTTTAAAAACCGCTTATGAATATGGAAGAGTAAAAGACTTAAAAGATGCTTTTGAAGAATATCCAGTTGAGGAAGAATGGCACAAAGGAAAAATTGAAAATGTGCTAAAAGAGAATAATGAATCATATAATCCTTATGAAATTGGAGATATTGTTTTTGTTAGAGAGTATAGTTATCCTGATGGTAAAATAGGTAGTAATCATTTTTTTGTAATAATAGATCAAGATAATACTGCTGTTCCAATAGAAAATTTTGGTATGCTTGTATCATCTAATCTAAATAAACTAAAGTTTAAAACTAATAAATTATTAGAAAAAGATGAATCAAATAATCTAAATAGAGATAGTATAGTAAAAACAGATGTTATTTATAAAATACAAAACGAACAAATAATTTTTAAAATTGGAATTGTAAGCTATGAGAAAATAGAAGAATACAGAAAAAGTTTTTATAACAGTTTGAAAAATTAATTGAATAAATTCTAAAAAGGAAAGAGGCGACAGAAAGGAATTGCACCAGCAGTGGCCAGACCTCTTAACTGTTTTAGAATTACCTAAAAAAACTTATTTAGGGGGAAATAAAGTGGACGAATTAGATATTTTTGATAAACTAAAAATTGGAATCGCATCAGACGAAAAAATCAGAGAATGGTCAAAAGGGGAAGTAAAAAAACCAGAAACAATTAATTACAGAACACTAAAACCAGAAAAAGATGGACTTTTCTGTGAAAGAATATTTGGTCCAACAAAAGACTGGGAATGTCACTGTGGTAAATATAAAAGGGTTAGATATAAAGGAATAGTATGTGACAGATGTGGTGTTGAAGTAACAAAATCAAAAGTCAGAAGAGAAAGAATGGGGCATATCGAATTAGCTGCACCAGTAGCACATATATGGTATTTTAAAGGTATACCAAGTAGAATTGCATTATTACTTGACATTTCACCAAGAAACCTAGAAAGAATCATATATTTTGCTTCTTATGTAGTAATTGACAAAGGAACAACAGATTTAGAAAAATGCCAAGTTTTAAATGAAAAAGAATATCATGAAGCAGAAGAAAAATATGGTAGAGGTTCATTCAAAGCAAAAATGGGAGCAGAAGCTTTAAGAGAATTATTAGAGCAAATTGATGTTGAAAAACTATCATTACAAATTAGAAAAGAACTAGAAAAAGCAAGTGAGCAAAAGAAAAGCAAACTTGTAAAAAGACTAGATACAGTAGAAGCATTTAGACTTTCAGGAAATAGACCTGAATGGATGATTATGAATGTAATCCCAGTTATTCCACCAGATTTAAGACCTATGGTTCAATTAGATGGTGGTAGATTTGCAACATCAGACCTAAATGACTTATACAGAAGAGTTATCAACAGAAATAACAGATTAAAAAGACTATTAGAATTAGGAGCACCAGAAATCATTGTTAGAAATGAAAAAAGAATGTTACAAGAATCAGTAGATGCCCTAATTGACAATGGAAGAAGAGGTAGACCAGTAACAGGTGCTGGAAACAGACCATTAAAATCTTTATCAGATTTATTAAAAGGAAAACAAGGTCGTTTCCGTCAAAACTTACTTGGTAAGCGTGTTGACTATTCAGGACGTTCTGTTATTGTAGTAGGACCAGAACTTAAAATTTATCAATGTGGACTTCCAAAAGAAATGGCAGTTGAATTATTTAAACCATTTGTTATGAGAGAATTAGTTGGAAGAGGAATTGCACAAAACATCAAAAATGCAAAAAGAATGGTAGAAAGATTAAAACCAGAAGTATGGGGAATATTAGAAGAAGTTATAAAAGATCACCCAGTTATGTTAAACCGTGCACCTACACTACATAGATTAGGAATTCAAAGTTTTGAACCAGTATTAGTAGAAGGTAGAGCCATAAAACTTCACCCATTAGTATGTGAAGCATTCAATGCTGACTTTGACGGTGACCAAATGGCAGTACATTTACCATTATCACCAGAAGCACAAGCAGAATCTAGATATTTAATGCTTTCAACAAACAACTTACTAAAACCACAAGATGGTAAACCAGTTGCAGTACCAAGACTAGACATGATTTTAGGAAGCTACTATTTAACAATGGTATTAGATGGAGAAAAAGGAGAAGGAACTTATTATAAAGACCCAGAAGAAGCCCTAATGGCATTTGAAAACCATGAAGTAGGAATCCATGCAAAAATTCATGTTAGAATTTCTAAAGAAATTGATGGTGAAATCAAAACAAAGAAAGTAGAAACAAGTGTTGGAAGAATTATCTTTAACCAAGGAATCCCACAAGATTTAGGATTTATTGATAGAAAAGAAGATCCATTCCAATATGAAATTAGTTTCCCTGTTATGAAAAAATCTATGGGAAATATAATTGAAAGAGTAATCAGAACACATGGATTAACAGAATCAGCAGAAGTAATAGATTATATTAAAGCTCTAGGATTCAAGTATTCTACATTAGCAGGTATTACATTCTCTATGAGTGATGTACAAGTTCCAGAAGCTAAAAAAGGTTTCTTAAATGAAGCAGATGAAAAAATAGAAAACATTAGAAAACAATTTGCAAGAGGTTTAATTACAAACGAAGAGCGTTACTCAGAAGTTATCAAAGTATGGGAAGATACAACTAACAAAGTTAGTGATGCCATGGAAGAAAACTTTGATGAATTAAACCCAATATATATGATGGTTAAATCTGGAGCCAGAGGAAATATGAGCCAATTAAGACAAATTGCTGGTATGCGTGGACTAATGGCAAGTACAACAGGTAAAGCAGTAGAAATACCAATCAAATCATCATTCGCAGAAGGATTAGACGCATTAGAGTACTTCATTTCTGCCCATGGTGCTAGAAAAGGACTTTCAGATACAGCATTAAGAACAGCCGACTCTGGATACTTAACAAGAAGATTAGTTGATGTATCACAAGACATTATAGTAAGAGAACATGATTGTGGAACAAGTGAAGGAATTATTGTATATGACATTAAAGATGGACAACAAGTTATTGAAAAAATGCAAGAAAGATTACTAGGAAGATTCCCAGTTGAAGATGTATATAATCCAGAAACAAAAGAGCTAATTGTAGACTCAAATACAATGATTACAGAAAAAATTGCAGACGAAATCGTAGCAGCTGGAATCGAAAAATTACAAGTGCGTTCAGTTCTTGGATGTCATTCAAAACATGGTGTGTGCCAAAAATGTTATGGTATGGGATTAGCAAGAAGAGATTTAGTATCTATTGGTGAAGCTATTGGTATTATAGCAGCACAATCTATTGGTGAACCAGGTACACAGCTTACAATGAGAACAATTCACTCTGGAGGTGTAGCAGGTGTAGCAGATATTACACAAGGTCTTCCAAGGGTAGAAGAATTATTCGAAGCTAGAAAACCAAAAGGACTTGCAATCATTTCAGAAATTGAAGGTAAAGTAAAAATTAAAGAAACAAAGAAAAAGAAAGAAGTAATTGTTACAAGTAAAGACAATTCAAAATCATATACTATTCCATTTGGATCAAAAATGAAAGTAAGAGATGGAGACATGGTAGAAGTTGGTGAACCATTAATCGAAGGTTCAATAAACCCATCTGAAATTCTAACATTAAAAGGACCAGAAGGAGTATACGAATACTTGATTTCAGAAGTGCAAAAAGTATATAGAAATCAAGGTGTTGACATTAATGATAAACATATCGAAGTTATTGGTAGACAAATGCTTAAAAAAGTAAGAGTTGAAGACAATGCAGATACAGATATGTTCCCAGGTTCATTAATTGATATGTATGAATTCGAAGATAAAAATGCAGAAGCAGTTGCACAAGGCAAGAGACCTGCAACAGGAAAAAGAGTATTACTTGGTATTACAAAAGCTGCTCTTGCAACAGATAGTTTCTTATCAGCAGCATCATTCCAAGAGACTACAAGAGTACTTACAGATGCAGCTGTTAAAGGTAAAGTAGATGACTTAATCGGATTAAAAGAAAATGTTATCATTGGTAAATTAATTCCAGCAGGAACAGGTATGCAAAAATATCAAAGTATTCATATTAATACAGAAAAAGAATTAGAACAAGTTGCAGACACAGAAAATATGGAATAAGTAAAAATACCTAACCTTCTTGTATATGGAAAAATTTTATATCAGATTAAGATAAAATTTCCTATATCAAAAAAAGTTGCTAAAATACAAATTTTAGCAACTTTTTTTGATTGTATAGGAAAAATCGACTTTTATCTTGACGCTATATAAGATTTTTCCGTATACAACAAGGTTAAGCATCCTCATAACATAGATGAATATGACTAAGATTGATTAGCCAATGTGTTATTATAGATTTGGTCAATATTATCAACAGAGTTCTCATATTCTTGTTTTATTTTATCTAATTCTGATGTTTGAGACTGTTTCTGATTACTAGTAGTCATAAAAAGACTACTAAGTACAACCATAAAAAAGAGCATAGAAATTAATACAAATAATGTTATAGCTCCTTTATTATTTTTTAATAAAAATCTTTTCATAAAAATCACCTTATCCATTTATGTGTAATCTAAACTAATTTTAATATATATTATAAAAAAAAACAATTGTTATTTTGAAAAATATTGGAAAACTTGACAAAACCCCTATTTATAAGTAAAATATAATAGAATAAATATAAGGAGAAGTTTATATATGCAAAATACCAGTAGAAAAATTTTTGATAAACTATTATCAAAAACAAAAATATACTTAGCAATAATATTCATATTATTTGTAATTGTATGCATAGAAAACATCAACATGATTATACCATCAATATTAATATTTATTGCTATTGTAGCATATGCATATTACACAAATAATAGAAGAAAAAGCGAAATATCAGAAACATTGCAAGACCTAACATTATCAGCAGACACAGCAGCAAAAAGCAGTTTAATAAACTCACCATTTCCATTAATAATAATGGAATCAAACGGAAACATCATATGGAGAAGTGCAAAATTCACATATGAATTTAGTGATATAGATATCAACAAATATCTAGACAACTTAGTAGAAGACATACAATTAGACATAAAAGAAACTGAAAAAGACACGTCAAGAGAAAAAGAAATAAAAAAACATATAGAAATAAACAACAAATATTATGAAGTATTAGGAAAATTTGTACATTCTAGAAAATATGATAAGAAACATGCTGATAAATACATGATAATGTTATATTTTATAGACGAAACAGAAAAAGTAACATTAGAAAAAGAATGTAAAGACTCTAAATCTTGTGTAACCATAATTATGATAGATAATTATGAAGATACCATTCAACAGCTAGAAAGCAAAGAAAAACCACAAGTAACAGCAGAAATAGATAAATATGTATATGAATGGACAGACCAAGCAAATGGTGTATTAATCAAAACAGAAAGAGATAGATATGTATACTTATTTGAACAAAGATATTTTGAAAAAATGAAAGAAGATAAATTTCGTATCTTAGACAAAGTAAAAGAGATAAAGACAAAAGGAAATGTACAAATCACATTAAGTATAGCTATATCAAATGATGGAACAACAGACAGAGAAAAATATAGATCTGCACAAGCTGCTATGGATATTGTATTAGGTCGTGGTGGAGACCAAGCAGTTGTTAGAGAAAACGAGATTTATAAATTTTATGGAGGAAGAGCTCAAGAAGTTGCAAGAAGGACAAAAGTAAAGGCAAGAGTTGTAGCACATGCATTAGAAAATTTAATAAAAGATGCAAGTAAAGTTATGATAATGGGTCATACAAATCCAGACATCGATTCTATGGGATCAAGTATGGGGATTTATAGATTAGCAAAAAGTTTAGGCAAAAAAGCATATGTGATTGACAGTGATGAAACAAGTACATTACAAAGCTTTAAAGAAGATTTAGAAAAAGATCCTGAATATGAAGACATATTAATCACAAAAGAAGTTGCAGAAGAAAATATAGATAATGAAACTTTAGTTGTGGTACTTGATACACATAAAACAACATATGTAGAAGCACCAGAACTATTAAAAAGAACAGAGAAAATAGTAATTATAGACCATCATAGAAGAAGTGCAGATTATATAGAAAATGCAACATTAACATTCCAAGAAGTATATGCATCATCAGCAGCAGAATTAGTAACAGAATTATTACAATATGCAGAAGTAAATGTAGACTTAAAAACAATTGAAGCAGAAAGTCTATATGCTGGAATAATGATGGATACAAAAAACTTTACATTTAAAACTGGTGTTAGAACTTTTGAAGCAGCTGCATATTTGCGTAGATGTGGAGTTAATATTATTAGAGTAAAAAAATGGTTCCAAAGTGATTTAGACACATATAATAAAATTTCAGCTATTGTAAAAAAAGCAGAAATTGTAAATGACACCATAGCTATTGCAACATATGAAAAGAAAGACAAAGAAGCAAGTTTGATATGTGCTAAAGCAGCAGATGAGCTATTAACAATTAGTGATATAACAGCTTCATTTGTTATGGGAAAAGTAGGAAATAAAATTTGCATTAGTGGAAGGTCAATAGGAGATGTTAATGTACAAGTGATTCTTGAAAAATTAGGTGGTGGTGGTCATATAACTTTGGCTGGAGCACAGGTAGAGGGTATGACTATGGAAGAAACTAAACAAGAATTAATTAATAGAATTAATGAATATTTTTCAGAAATAGAAAGCTAAATTTTTCTGTTTTTAATATAAAAAAGCATGTCAAAAATTTAAAGCAACAGTAAATGCAATAAGTCAAGGCTCACAAAGTATAGACACACAAGATGAAATGTACATGGTAAGTATCCATAGAACAAAAGCAGAAACAGCAAGCATAAAAATAACATACAAAATAAGAGTAACAAACACAGGAGAAATAGAAGGAACAGCAAAAGAAATAGTAGAAGTAATCCCAGCAGGATACACATACTATCAAGAAGACAATGATATAGTATGGGAAGAAAAAAACGGAGTATTAGTAACAGATGCATTAGCAGATACAACAATCCAACCAGGAGAATATGAAGAAATAGAAATAGTATTAAGATGTGAGGGAGGAAGCAGCAACTTTGGAGAAAAAGAAAACTTAGTAATCATAAGTGACCTATACAACCCAGCAGGATATGATGATGTAAACACAGATGACAACAGCTCAACATCAAATATGATAATTACAGTATCAACAGGACTAGACAGAAATGACAGAATTGTAATTATAGGAATAGTACAAATTGTATTAGCAATTAGCATAGGCTTACTATTTAGCTACAAGAAAAAAGAGAAAAAACATAAAAGTTAAAACATAAAACAGCTAGATTGAAAATTCAATTTAGTTGTTTTACCTTTTAACACATCTTCATTGTTCATACATATTTTCAAAAAAATCACATATACTAATTACGAAAAAGGTACACAAACGGAAAAAATTCGTAATAAGGTGATGAAGTAAGAGTTTATCCACTAATAGCATCAGATATAGGCTGTCTTACAAATCCCCTTAAGCTTTCAAATAATTTTAAAGAAAGAGATAATAAATCATCTACTATGACAGATAAAACAATATATAAGTACTTAAATTATCTACAAGATGCTTTTATGATAGAAAAAGCTAGAAGGTTTGATGTAAGAGGAAAAAAGTTTATTGAAACACCTCAAAAATATTATTTTACAGATATGGGAATTAGAAATTCATTTTTAGATTTTAGGCAAAGTGAAGAAATTTTTCATACTATGGAAAATGTTATATATATAGAGCTAAGAAAACGTGGATATAATGTTGATGTTGGTTCTGTTGAAGTTCGTGAATGAAATAGCAAAAAACAATTAGAAATAGATTTTGTTGTTAATAAAGGAAATAATAAAATCTATATTCAATCTGCACTTGAGATGAAATCAGAAGAAAAAGTAAAACAGGAACAAAAATCTTTATTAAATGTAAATGATTTCTTTAAAAAGATGATAATAGTAGGAGAAAATGTAACAAAATCTCGTTATGATAATGGTATTATTTTGATGAGTATATATGATTTTCTTTTAGATGATAACAGTTTGGAGTATTAATGGATTTGAAATTAAGCCAAAATTCATCTGTATAATTTATAGATTATATGATGCAATTGCAAAAAGACCTGAATTAACAAAAAAGAAATAAAATGTATTTTTGTAAAGTAAAAGCTTCTGGTTTTCAAACTGGAAGCTTTTATTAATGTATTTCTAAAATTAGTGTGGTATATTTATTATAAATTAAAGGCGATAAAATATTTTAAAATATTATAATTTCTAAATTTGTTTACAAAATTAAAAAAAGAGGATATGATTAATTTTTATTAATCATACACAAAAGAGAATGAAAGTTAAAGAAAATTTGTTGCTTTTAGGGACTGTAACAGGAATATACAATAAAAAGCTACTCACTATTGTCCACAAATGTCTCAAAGAGAAACGTCCCCAATGAGACACAAATGTCTCAAAGAGAAACGTCCCCAATGAGACATAAGAACTTGATTTAAAGGAAAAAATATAGTACAATATGATGGAATAAAAAGACGAAGGAAGGTGCTACAATGAAAGTAATACTAAAAGCAGACATAAAAGGGGTTGGAAAAAAGGATGAGATTATAAATGCTTCAGACGGATATGCAAGAAACTTTTTATTTCCTAAAAATCTAGCAGTAGAAGCAAATAAAGCCAATATGGCGAAACTAAAAGCAAAACAAGACTCTGCAAAATTCCAAAAAAACCAAGAAAAAGAAGAAGCAATAAAAACAGCAGATAAATTATCTAAAATACTATTAAAAATACAAGTAAAAGCAGGAGAAAACGGAAAAATATTTGGTGGTGTATCTAGCAAAGAAATTGCACAAGAATTATCAAAACAATACAATATCGAAGTGGACAAAAAGAAAATTGATTTAAAAGAAACTATCAAAGCACTTGGTGTTCACAATGTTGAAATAAAATTATTTGAAGGTGTTATTGGAAAACTAAAAATTGATGTTATTTCAGAATAACAAATTAGTATATTAGAAAATTAAACTATTACAAAAGACAAATATAAATATAAAAAATAAAAATAAATAATATATAAGATAAAATAAGTAATAGATAATAGTGGAGGTTAAAGATGGAACTAGGAAAAGTGCCACCACATGATGTAGAAGCAGAGCAAGCAGTTTTAGGTAGTATGTTAACAGATAGAGATGCAGTAATATCTGCAATAGAAGTTTTAAAAGAAGAAGATTTTTATAGAACAGACAATAGATTTATTTATGAAGCAATTTTAAACTTATATAATCGTGCAGAACCAATTGATATTATTACAGTAAAAGCAGAACTAGAAGCATTGGGAAAATTTGAACAAGTAGGTGGATTAGAATATTTAGCAAGTCTGCCAGACAAAGTACCTACAACAGCAAATGCTGTAAAATATGTAAAAATTGTAGAAGAAAAATCAACACTTAGAAACCTAATAAAAACAGCTAATGAAATAATTGAATTAGGGTATGACCCAACAGAAGATGTAGATGACATCATGGAAGGTGCAGAAAAAAAGATATTCAACATCATGCAAAACAATGATAAAAAAGGTTATTCAGCAATAAAAGATGTTTTAGTTGAAAGTTTTACGCAATTAGAAGAACTATATAACAGAAAACAACATATAACAGGTGTGCCATCAGGCTTTACAGAGCTAGACTATAAAACAGCAGGATTTCATGGGTCAGATTTAGTTTTAATTGCTGCAAGACCAGCTATGGGTAAATCTGCATTTGCTTTAAATATAGCGACAAATGCAGCAGTACAAGCAAATGTACCAGTTGCAATTTTTAGTTTAGAGATGTCAAAAGAACAAATGGTAAACAGAATTTTATGTAGTGAAGCCATGGTTGATAATAATAAAATAAGAACAGGAAAATTAGAAGAAGATGATTGGACAAAATTAGCAGGAACAATCGGACCATTATCAGAAGCAGAGATATATATTGATGATACACCAGGAATATCTGTTATGGAAATCAGAGCAAAATGTAGAAAATTAAAATTAGAGAAGAATATTGGTATGGTAGTTATTGACTATTTACAATTAGTACAAGGTAGCAACAGAAGAAATGGAAGCCGTGAGCAAGAAATATCAGAAATTAGTAGATCTCTAAAAATACTAGCAAAAGAATTAGATGTACCAGTTATTGCATTATCACAATTATCAAGAGCAGTAGAGCAAAGAATGGACCATAGACCAATGCTTTCAGACTTAAGAGAATCTGGAGCAATTGAGCAAGATGCTGATATTGTTATGTTTTTATATAGAGATGATTATTATAATAAAGATAGTGACAAAAAGAATATAGCAGAAGTAATTATTGCAAAACATAGAAGTGGTTCATTAGGAACAGTAGAATTGCTATGGCTAGGAAGTTATACTAAATTTGTTAATTTAGAAAAAAGATTTGATGACTAAAATATTTAAAAAATATATTAAAATAAACTCTGATTTAGTGTAAACCTTAAAATTCAAAGGAGAGGTTATGAGTAAAAGAATAAAAGAAGACTGTTACACAAAAGTTTTAAAAACAGTAAAAAAATACAAATTAATTGAAACAAAAGATAAAATAGTTATTGGTGTGTCTGGAGGACCAGATTCAATGTGCTTACTAGATGTTTTGCTAAAAATACAAAAGCAAAATTGTCAAAGAGGACATACCATTTTGGCAACAGAAAAAGAATGTCAAAATGGTATGACTTTTTTTTCAAATATAGTGGTAGCACATGTAAATCACATGATTAGAGAAGAGGCAAATCAAGACGAAGATTATGTAAGAAATTATTGTCAAAAAAACAATATTGAATTTTATTCTAAAAGTATAGATGTTCAAAAGATTGCCTATAATAATAAAATAGGACTAGAAGAAGCCGGAAGAAAAGAAAGATATAAATTTTTCAACGAAATTATGGAAAAAACATCAAGTAACAAAATTGCAATTGCACATAACCAAAATGATAATGCAGAAACTGTTATAATGCATCTTCTAAGAGGTAGCGGAACAGCGGGATTAAAAGGAATTGAACCTAAAAGAAATCAATATATAAGACCATTAATAGAATGTAACAGAAAAGAAATAGAAGAATATTGTGCAAAGCAAGGGTTAAATCCTAGAATAGACAAAACAAATTTTGAAAATAATTATACAAGAAACAAAATACGAAATATTGTTATTCCATATATAGAAAAAGAATTTAATCCAAACATCATAAAAACACTAAACAGATTATCACAGATTATGTGTGAAGAACAAGAATATATACAAAAACAAGTAGAAAAAGCATATAATGAAATAGTTTTAGAAGAAAACAAAAATGAAGTAGTATTAGACTTAAAAAAATTTAATATGCAAGAAAAAGTCATAAAGTCTAATATAATTATATATACTATAACAAGGCTTTTTGAAATAGCAAATGGAATAGAAGCAATACATATAGAGGATATTATAAAATTATGCGAAAACAATATTGGAAACAAATATTTAACTCCAAACAAAAATCTAAAAATTTTTGTGAAAAATGGAAAAATAAAAATTTCCAAGGAAAACTAGATAGCCGTAATAATATAGAAATGCAATAAATTTTGTAATAAAAAAGAAATACAAAAAACTATTGAAAAAGAAAAAACAATGTGATAGAGTGCAAAAAGATATGTGTTCATATCTAAATAAACATCAAGTACAAAGAGGAGGAATTATTTTGAAAAACGGAATAAAAACATTAGCTATGTGGCTAATAATCATTGTGATTTTTTTAGTTGTATTATCATCAATTGTAGAAAATAGTAACTCTAAATTAACATATTCAGAGTTAATTACAAATATAAATAGCAACAATGTTAATTCAATTGTTATAAGTTCTGATGGTCAAACAGCTGAAGTAGAATTAAAAGATGACAGTATAAGGAAAGAAGTTACAATACCAGATATTGGAACATTTATGACATATGTAGAAGAATTCATGTCAAATGGAAACTTCACATTAGAAGAGGAAGAAGAATCTATTTTTGTAGCTTTAATTCCACTAATAACACCATTTGCCATATTAATCATCTTTATGCTATTTTGGTTTTTAACTATGGGAGGAGCTAGTAGTGGAAACCCAGGAAATAAAACAATGACATTCGGAAAAAGTAAAGCAAGAATGATGACACCAGCAGAAAAGAATAGAATTACATTTGAAGATGTAGCAGGTGTAGATGAAGAAAAAGAAGAATTAGAAGAAATTGTACAATTCTTAAAAAATCCAAAGAAATTTACAGATATGGGTGCAAGAATACCAAAAGGTGTATTATTAGTTGGACAACCAGGAACAGGTAAAACATTACTTGCAAAAGCAGTTGCAGGAGAAGCTGGAGTACCATTCTTTATAATTAGTGGTTCAGACTTTGTAGAAATGTTTGTTGGTGTAGGTGCTTCTAGAGTAAGAGATTTATTTGACCAAGCAAAGAAAAATGCACCATGTATCATATTTATAGATGAAATTGATGCAGTAGGACGTCAAAGAGGTGCAGGTCTTGGTGGAGGACATGATGAAAGAGAACAAACATTAAACCAATTATTAGTTGAGATGGATGGATTTTCAACTAATGAAGGTGTTATAGTTCTAGCAGCTACAAACAGACCAGATGTATTAGATAAAGCTTTATTAAGAGCAGGAAGATTTGATAGACAAATTGTTGTAGGATTGCCAGATGTAAAGGCAAGAGAACAAATATTAGAAGTACACGCAAGAAAGAAAAGATTAGCAGAGGATGTAGACTTAAAAATAATTGCAAAAAATACATCAGGATTTGCAGGAGCAGACCTAGAAAACATATTAAATGAAGCAGCTTTATTAGCAGCTAGAAGAAATATGAATGAAATAGGTATGAGAGAAATTGAAGATGCAATGGTAAAAGTAACAATGGGACCTGAAAAGAAAACAAAAGTAAGAAGTGAAAAAGAAAACAAACTAGTTGCATATCATGAAGCAGGTCATGCAGTTGTTAGCCATTATTTAGAAACACAAGACCCAGTACATGAAATATCAATTGTACCTAGAGGTATGGCTGGTGGATATACTATGTATAGACCAACAGAAGATAAAAACTTCATGTCAAAAACAGAAATGGAAGAAAATATTGTATCACTTTTAGGTGGTAGAGTAGCAGAAGCACTTATCTTAAATGATATATCAACAGGTGCAAGTAATGATATTGAAAGAGCAACACAAATAGCAAGAAGCATGGTAACAAAATATGGTATGAGTGAAAAAATTGGTGCTTTAATGCTAGGATCTAGCCAAGATGAAGTTTTCTTAGGTAGAGATTTCGGACATACAAAAGAATATTCAGAAGAAACAGCAGCAATTATTGATGAAGAAACAAAGAAAATCGTTGATACTGGATATAATAGAGCAAAGAAAATATTGTCAGATAATATAGATAAATTGCACAAAGTTGCAGGAATATTATTAGAAAAAGAAAAAATTAATTCAGATGAATTTGAAGCAATTTTTGGTGAACTTTAGGAAATACCTAGAGTTCATTTTTTATTGTATAGAAAAATCAACTTTTATCTTGATCACATATAAGATTTTTCTTATTTATCCTTACCCCTTGAATTTTTTTATTATATATAATACAATAAGCACAAGAAAAAAACTAATGAGGGTAATATTATGAAAGATTATTATGGAATATTAGAAGTAAACGAAAAAGCATCACAAGAAATTATAGAAAAAGCATATAAAACATTAGTAAAAAAATATCATCCAGATTTATATTCATCTGTTGAGAAAAAAGAAGCAGAAAAAAAGCTAAAAGATATTAACGAAGCATATAATATTTTATCAGATAGCTTTTTAAGATCACAATATGATTTAGAATTACAAAAAGAGAAAGAAACTGCACAGAATAAAGAATATAATGAAAGAATGTATTCAAGAAGAAACCAGAATGTAAATGCCAATCAGCAACAATCAGAAAATAATGGAAGTAAAGCCCAAACAAAAATAGTAAGAAATAAAAGCAATGTTGGAACCATATTTGGAATTATAGATTTGGTAAAAGACCTGTTTGCGAATAAGCCAAAAATAGAGAAGAAAAAAATAAGTCAAAAAGATTGGTTGGCAGTTGGACTAACTATAATTGCACTTCTTATTATTGGTGTCATATTATGGTTTGTACCATTTACAAATGGATGGATGAGACAATTATTATTTGAAAATCCAATATTTAATTTTATTGGTGGGTTGTTTTCTTAATAATAAGTTCAGATGAACTCAAAAAATTAATCAAAGTATTTCTATTGACAATAGCAATACAATGGGATATAATATATATCGTTAAAGAAAATAATTCCAATATACAGTTTTCGTAGGACCTGGAAGGAGGGGAATGAAATTGTTAGAAATAAAAGTAAATAATGGTAATATAGAAGATGCTCTAAAAAGATTTAAAAGACAATGTGCTAGAAATGGAGTATTGCAAGAAGTTAGAAAAAGAGAGCATTATGAAAAGCCTAGTGTAAAGAGAAAGAAAAAATCAGAGGCAGCAAGAAAAAGAAAATATTAATAGGCAAATCTTGTCAAATCAAAAGGTGTATCATCAGATGCACTTTTTTTGTCGCATTGGGTGTCTCATTGGGGACGTTTCTTTTTGGGACATTTTTGAACGATAGGGACGGGTCAAATCGTTCAAAATTTCTCAAAAGTAAACATTTCCAATGAGATACCCAAAAATTGAACGATTTGACCCGTCCCTATCGTTCAAAAATGTCCCAAAAAGAAACGTCCCCAATGAGACACCCAATGCGACAAAAAAATGTAATAATAATAAAATTTTGTGATATAATATACACATAATAAATAAAAAAATAAATATTTGGTAAAACTATAAAAAAGAAATAGTAACAAAATAAAACATATAAAACCTAAAAAAATCCAAATATTAAAGAAAGGAGAATTATGGAATATATAGAAAAAGAAATAAAAACAGGAATAAAGCTTCATGTATTAAACACAGACAAATTTAAAACAAATTTAGTGGCAATATTTTTAACAACCAAACTAGAAAGGGAAACAGTAACACCAAATGCACTTATTTCTGCCGTATTAAGAAGAGGATGCAGTTTAATGCCAACACAAGAAGAAATTAGCAAAAAGCTAGAAGAGTTATATGGAGCTACTTTTGATTGTGGTATTGACAAAACAGGAGACAATCTAGTATTAAAATATTATATGGAAACTGTAAATGACCAATTTCTACCACAACCCAATGAAAATATATTGCAAAAAGCTCTTGATTATATTATGGATATTGTTTTTAATCCACTAACAGAAAATGATGCATTTAAAGAGGAATATGTAAAACAGGAAAAGACTAACATGAAACAAAGGATAGAAGGAAGAATTGACAACAAAAGAAGATATGCATTAGATAGATGTATAGAAGAAATGTATAAAAATAAAGCATTTGGGTTATACAAATTTGGATATATAGACGATTTAGAAAAAATAGATGCAAAAAATTTATATGAAAGATATAATCAGCTTATAGAACAATGCAAAATTGACATATTTATTTCTGGAAATGTAAATTCAGAAGTAGAAAATATAATTGCCGAAAATTCAAATATAAAAAAACTAAAACAAAGAGTACCAAGTTATAACCAAAAAGGTGAGGAAAGCAACAAAAAACAAGGCGAAAAAATAGAAAAAATGGATGTTACACAAGGTAAGCTTGTAATTGGAATAGATGTAAATGTTGAAAATGAAGATGAGAAATATGATGTCATAATATACAATAGCATTTTAGGTGGAAGTGCAAATTCCAAAATGTTTCAAAATGTAAGAGAAAAAGCGCACTTAGCATATGAAGCAAGTTCTAGATACTTTAAATACAAAGACAATATATTTATAAATTGTGGAATAGAAATATCAAATTATGAAAAAGCATTAGATTTAATAAAAGAACAAATAGAAGATATGAAAAACGGAGATTTTACAGATGAAGAAGTAGAAAATGCTAAAAAAACAATTATATCATCAATCAAAACAATTGATGACGAACAAGACACAAGCATTATATATTATTTTGGGCAAGAAATGTCTAGCAACAAAAAATCAGTTGAAGATTATATAAAACGAATAGAAAAAGTATCAAAAGAGGATGTTTTAAAAATTGCTAACAAAGTGGAAATAAATACAATATATTTTTTAAGAAATTAATAATGATAGGAGAATAACAATGCAAATTATAGAAAATTCAAAAGTAAAAGAAAAGCTATATTTAGAAAAGTTAGAAAATGGCTTAACTGTTATGATTATACCTAAAAAAGGTATACAAAAAAAATACATGATATGGGGAACAAATTATGGCTCAAATGAAAATGTTTTTATTGTACCTGGAGAAAATGAAAAAACAGAAGTACCAAATGGAGTAGCACATTTTTTAGAGCATAAATTATTTGAACAAGAAAATGGAACAAATAGTTTAGATACATTAACAGCATTAGGAGTAGATGCAAATGCATTTACATCAAATGATATGACAGCATATTTATTTGGAGGTACAGATAATTTTTATCCAGCTATGGATGAATTAATGGACTATGTACAAAACCCATATTTTACAGATGAAAATGTAGAAAAAGAAAAAGGAATCATTGGGCAAGAAATTATGATGTATGATGATTATCCTGATTGGAGAGTATACTTAAATGCAATGAAAATTTTATATCA
This sequence comes from uncultured Clostridium sp., assembly GCA_964449925.1. GTDB lineage: Bacteria > Bacillota > Clostridia > TANB77 > CAG-508 > CAG-269. Next base: position 11,253 of record CAYVCM010000001.1, on the reverse strand, counting down.
TAATCATCCAATAAAAATTGATGTAGTAGGAACAATAGAATCTATAAGCAAAATAGACAAAGAAGTATTGTACAAATGCTATAACACATTCTATAATTTATCAAACATGGCAATAGTTGTATGTGGTGATTTTGTACCAGAAAATATTTTAGAAGAAATTAAAAAGAGACTAAAACCCAATAAAGTTAATGGGGAAATTCAAACCTTTTATCCAGAAGAACCAGAAACGATTGTGAAAGATAAAATCGAACAAGAAATGGAAGTTAGCCAACCAATGTATACAATTGCAATAAAAGTTAAACCAACAGAAGATCCAGCAGAAATGGTAAAGAGGGATATTGCTATCCAAATTTTGTTAGAAATGTTAATAGGTAAAAGCTCAAAACTATATAAACAATTATATGATGAAGGTATAATATCAGATGGAATTGGTGGAAGTTATGAATTTTCAGAAAATTATGCACATATAGTTATATCAGGACAATCAAATAATCCAGAAGAGGTATATAGTAGAATAAAGGAAGAAATAAAAAGACAGAAAGAAGAGGGTATCTCTAAAGAAGACTTTGAAAGAATAAAAAAGAAATTATATGGAGAATATGTAAGAGATTTTGATAATATTGAAAATACTTCTAATATGGTTTTAGGAAATTATTTTAATGGAATTATGGCTTTTGATTATATAGATAATATAGAAAATATAAGCATAGAATATGTAACACAAATTTTAGATAGCATTTTTAAAGAAGAAAAAATGGTTATTTCTACCATTAGACATAAAAATTAAATTTATATAAAATATGTTGATTATAAAATAATTTTATAATACGAAAAAACAGTATTTAAACAATAAAAAAAATAATACTGTTTTTTTCTATTTTTTTGTGTCGATATTTGTAAAAAACAGTCATACGAAACTTGGCAAAAAGAGGTAAAATTGCTTGACTACAAGAGTTTTGTGTGGTAATTTATAAATATACAGAAGATAAATTAGGAAAAAGGAGAGATAGATATGTTAAATGATGAAATTTGTAAATTACGAGATAAATTAAATAAAAGCATAGAAGAAGGAAAAGATTATAAAATTATTTATAAACTTAGTGTAGAATTAGACGAATTAATTGCTTCTTATTATAGTAAAGATAATAAAAAAAAACCAGCAACGGTAATGATTTAAAAAAGTAAGTCCTCACAAAGGTATTTTTGTGGGGATGTTTTTTTGTATATCATAAGTTTACTTAGATTTAAATTGAAAATAAATATACTTTATTTGAAAAAGGAAAATCAATCTACATTTTGATGATTCTATGTAAATTTCTTTTAAACCTACGGAAAAGTGCAAAATGTAAAATTTAAATATTTTTAAAAATAGAAAAATAAAAATGAAAAATAACTGTAAAGAAAAAATAATAATCTTGAAAAAATAATGCGTTATTGTGATTCCGTAAAATAAGATGAAAAAAGTAAAAAATTGTCAAGAATAAATATATTTACATTCATTGTGAAAGTTTATAAAATAAATTATATATATTACTTATGGAATAAAAGGGATAAAAAAAGGGGTAAAATAAAATGCATTGAAATATGACAGTTTAATCTAGATGTGTTTATGGCAAAAAAGTTGTAGGAGGAATGTAAATGTGTTTTCAGAGAAAAAAGACCTGAATTCCATGCGGCTCTAAGAGAGAGAGAGAGGTAATCTAAATAAAGGAAATATTCTTGGCAAAATAATTTCAAAACATAGAAGAATGTGGATTACTATCCTAGCAATAATTACATTGGTAGGAGTATTTTCATATCTAATGACAAGTTCTGTTCAAGGAGAAAATATAGAAGAATATATAGAAATTTTAAATGAAAATAATGGAGTTAGTACATTAGCAACTTCTGGTGATGCGACATATAACATTTATGGAGAACAGGCTTTTACAGAAGAATATTCAGTTGGAGCATTTGTACCATCTTTAGAGGTCGAATCTAGTTTTAGTTCTGGATTTATAGTTGGAACAAATAGTGGAGAAGGTGTAAAAGGTGATTATATTTATGTTGCATCAAATACTGAAAAATCAGAAGATTTTTATAGAGATTCGTATGATGCTTTTGCAATGGGACATGATACATATGATGTAAGAGTATATTTTTGGCTTATTGAAGGTGATGATTATGCAATAAGTTATCGGTACTGGAGGCGGTTCAAGTAACGGAAGAGGTTGGTTTGGCTCTCTTAGTAAAAGTCAAGCTCAAAATTATGTATTTGAAGATGATTATGAAAGTAAAAATGAATATACAGTTATAGCTTTTGAGGTGCATTTTTATGAAAGTGGAACATTAGCAACAGATGATCCGGTAGAGGTTGATGTAAAAGGAATTGGATCATTTTATGATTTGGATGATGCAGAAGGAATAGAATTTATAAATGGATTAAATAGTATATATCTTACATCGGATACAACAATTGTATATGGTTCAACATATGAGGGTGATGAGAATGCATATGAAAGCTCTATTGATAATGCATGGGTAGGAACAGAAAATGACGATACTGCAAGCTATCAAACACTACATTATCAGTTTGAATCAACTGTAGATTCTCCTTTAACTTGCTATTATTATGCCAAATCTAATTCTTATCAGACATATATAAGTTCTCAAGTAAACACAGTAACATATCACATAGAAGGAGAAATACCAGAAGGAGCGGAATGGATAGAAGATACACTTTATATAGCAAACTATGGTACATATACAATTGATGAAGCAGTCTCAGTAGATGGTGTTGAATTTATAGGATGGAATATAGATTCAATAGAAGGAGATAATGTAAGTGGAGAAACTTTTTCTTTAATAACAGAATCAATAGATGTATATGGAAAGTTCATAATGGACATAGATGTAATAAAAAAATGGGATGATGGAGAAAATCAGGATGGAAAACGACCGCCGAGTGTAACTGTTACACTATATAAAGATGGTGAATCAACAGGACAATCATTGGTATTAGATGAGTCAAATGGATGGAGTGGAACATTTGAAGATTTAGAATATTCAAGTAGTTATACTGTAAAAGAAGAAGAGTATAACGATTATGAAACATCATATAGTAATGATGGTATAGCGACATATAATGAAGAAAGTGGAAAATATGAAGTAACTGTAACAAATACCCATGTGCCAGAAGAAATAGAAATAGAAGTAACAAAGAAATGGGATGATAATGATAATCAAGATGGAAAAAGACCAACAAATGTAAAGGTAACACTACAAAAAACAGTGGGTGAAAGTACAACAGATGTAGAAACAACAATAATAAGTGGAACAGAAAATGAATGGACACATACATTTAGCAATTTACCAAAATATGAAAATGGAGTAGAAATAATATATACGGTAGAAGAAAGTACAGTAGAAGAATATGAAACAACATATAGCAATGATGGTGAAGCAACATATAATGAAACAGAAGGTAAATATGAAGTGACAATAACAAATACACATACACCAGAAACAACAGAAATCCTTGTGACAAAGGAATGGGACGATGAAAATAATCAAGATGGAATAAGAGAAAACAGTATAACTTTAACATTACAAAAGACAGTAGATAATAAAACAACAGTTGAAGAAACAATAATACTCCAAGGAACAGGAGATGTCTGGACTTACACATTTAAAAACCTACCAGTATATGAAAATGGAAAAGAAATAACATATACAGTAGTGGAAGGAAATATAGATGAATATGAAACAGAGTATAGTGACTTAGAATACAACGCAGAAAATGACAGATATGAAATGACAATAACAAACTCACATACACCAGAAACAACAGAAGTCAAAGTAACAAAAGTATGGGATGATAATAACAACCAAGATGGAATAAGATTAGGTAGTGTAACAGTAATACTACAAAAAACAGTAAATGGACAAACATCAGATGTAGAAGAATATGAATTAACAGGAGAAGGAAATACATGGACACATACATTCACAGACTTACCAGTGTATGAAAATGGACAAAAAATCACATATACAGTAGTGGAAAGAAAAGTAGATGAATATGAAACAACATATAGTGACTTAGAATACAACGCAGAAAATGACAGATATGAAATGACAATAACAA
>CAYVCM010000001.1:0-7030 GCA_964449925.1 uncultured Clostridium sp. | reverse complement strand
TATAGTGACTTAGAATACAACGCAGAAAATGACAGATATGAAATGACAATAACAAACTCACATACACCAGAAACTATCAATATTCCAGTAACAAAAGTATGGGAAGATAATGATGACCAAGATCAATTAAGACCAGAAAATATTACAGTTACATTGTATGCTAATGGGCAAGCGACAGATAAAACAATAACATTGAATAATAAAAATGACTGGAAAGATACATTTACTAATTTAGATAAATATGCAAATGGAAAAGAAATAGAATATACAGTAAAAGAAGAAAAAGTATCCAATTATGTAACAACAATAACAGGAGATAGTAGTGAAGGATTTACAATAACAAATACAAGAATAAAATACAGTAAAGAATCAGACCCAGAAAGTGGAACAACAGTAACAAATGGAGATGAAATAACATATATAATTCATTTAGACAATACAGCAGGAAGTGTAGCAATGAAGGTAAAAGTAAAAGATACTATACCAGCAGGAACAACATTTGTTGAAGGAAGTATTACAATAGGAGGAGAAGTCCAAGGAAACTTAAAAGCTCAAGACCTAGAGGATGGAATAGAAGTAAATCTAGAAGCAGGAGAAAGCAAAGATGTTACATTTACAGTCAGAGTAAATGATTTAGAAAATGGAGAAAGTATAAGAAATTATGCAACAATAAATCAAAACCCAGATGCTCAAGAAGAAATATGGGAAAAAACAAATACAACAGAAAATACATATATAGAAGCTATTATAGAATCTCAAAAAGAAATGGAAACAGCAAACAACTTAAACTATGCGGTACAAGGAGAGAAAATAACATATACAATAAGAATAGAAAACAGTGGAGATTTAGATGCAAATGTTGTAATAAAAGATAGCATTCCAGAGGGAACAACATTAGTAGATGGGAGTATTAAAGTTAATGGAGAAAGCAGTTATACTATAAATGGAGAAGAAATCGATTTAAAAGAAAAAACAGCAGAAGATTTAGTAAATGGAATAACAGTAAATGTAGGAGCAAATTCTCAAACAACAGTAAGTTTTGAAGTAATAGTAAATGAAAATGCAGAAGGAGAAATAGTAAACATAGCTCTAGTAGACGGTGAACAAACGAATGAAGTAACAATACCAGTATTAGTTGCAGAAAAAGTATCTACTGTAATAAGACATGATGAAGAAAGCACATTAGAAGAAACAGAAGTAACAGCATATGACCAAATAAGATATACAATAAAAGTAACAAATACAGGAACAACAGAAATCACAGATGTAGAAGTGAAAGATAATGTGCCAGAAGGGACAACATTAGTAAACATAGAAAATGATGGAATACAAGCAGGAGATGAAATCACTTGGAAAATAGACTCAATACAAAGTGGAGAAACAGTAGAAGTAAGCTTTATAGTAAAAGTAAAATATTCAGCAGAAGAGTTTACAATAACAAATGTAGCAACAGTAGATGATAAACTAACAAATGAAACAGAAAACCTATATAATGTTCCAGAACCAGAAATAGATGACAATATATATAAAGAAGGAACAAATAAAATAACTCAAGAAACTCAAGAAGTAGAATATACAATAACTTACACTGTAGATCTAAGAAAATATGTAGGAGATGCAACAATAACGATTGTAGATACATTACCATATAAAATAGATGAAGATAAATCTGATTTAGGTGATGGAAGTTATGATGGAGAATATACAATCACTTGGACGATAGAACTTGAAGATATAAACACATATGAAGAAGAAAATGAAACATATATATATACAATTACTAAACAAATAACAGTAGTATTTTCAGATTTAGATGTAACAGATAAAACATTTATAAATAAAGTTGTAGGAAAAATAGATCTAGAAGAAATAGGTAAAGTAGAAGAAACAGAGCCAGCAGAAACTGAAACAGAGACAGAATTCACAGTAGATGTTACAGTAAATAAAGTTTGGGATCATACAAACAATATTTATACAATACCAACAAGCATAGAGTTACAGGTAAAAAACGAAGAAGATGTAATAGATAGTTATGTAGTAACAGAAGATGATAATTGGAGTCATACATTTACAGGGTTAGACAAATACGATGAAGATGGAAATGAAATAATTTATACTGTAGATGAAGAAGAAGTAACTACAGGAGATTTGGATTACTATAAATCATCAATAGAAGGAACAACAATTACGAATGTATACAATGGACCAATAATTAGTCAAGAAAAATCATTTACAACAGAAAACAATCTAGGATATGTTGTTGAAGGAGAAAAAATCACATATACAATTACTATAATAAATGACGGTGGAGTAGCAAAAGATGTTGAACTAAAAGATAGCATTCCAGAGGGAACAACATTAGTAGATGGAAGTATTAAAGTTAATGGAGAAAGCAGTTATACTATAAATGGAGAAGAAATCAATTTAAAAGAAAAAACAGCAGAAGATTTAGCAAATGGAATAATAGTAAATGTAGAAGCAAACTCTCAAACAACAGTAAGCTTTGAAGTAATAGTAAATGAAAATGCAGAAGGAGAAATAGTAAACACAGCTCTAGTAGACGGTGAACAAACAAATGAAGTAACAATACCAGTATTAGTTGCAGAAAAAGTATCTACTGTAATAAGACATGATGAAGAAAGCACATTAGAAGAAACAGAAGTAACAGCATATGACCAAATAAGATATACAATAAAAGTAACAAATACAGGAACAACAGAAATCACAGATGTAGAAGTGAAAGATAATGTGCCAGAAGGGACAACATTAGTAAACATAGAAAATGATGGAATACAAGCAGGAGATGAAATCACTTGGAAAATAGACTCAATACAAAGTGGAGAAACAATAGAAGTAAGCTTCACGGTAAGAGTAGAATATTCAGCAAAATATTTTACGATAACAAATGTAGCAACAGTAGATGATAAACCAACAAATGAAACAGAAAACCCATATGATGTTCCAGAAACTGAAATAGATGACAATATATCTAAAGAAGGAACAGAAAGCATAACTCAAAAAGATGAAGAAGTAACATATGAAATAACTTATACTGTAGATCTAAAAAAATATGTAGGAGATGCAACAGTAACGATTGTAGATATATTACCATATAAAATAGATGAAGATAAATCTAATTTAGATGGTGGAAGTTATGATGGAGAATATACAATCACTTGGACGATAGAACTTGAAGATATAAACACATATGAAGAAGAAAATGAAACATATACATATACAGTTACTAAAGAAATAACAGTAGTATTCTCAGATTTAGATCCAACTCAAAGAAATATGACAAATAATGTGAATGGAGCAATATATTTATATGAAACAGAGACGACTAATACAGTAGAAGATACATGTGATACTGCAATAAAAATAATAGGAAAACTTATAGTAAAATATATAGATGTTGATACAAATGAGGAAATATTATATGTGGATGAAGAAACAGGAGAATACAAAACATATGGAGAAGAATCAGAATCATATGTGGGGGATTTATATAGTACAGAATCAAAAGATATACCATATTATAGACTTGTAGAAGAATTGATACCTGCTAATAAAGATGGAGAATATGCAGAAGAAGACACATATGTAATTTACTATTACGAAAAATTACCTTTTAACATGTCAGTAGACAAGAGTATCGAAAAAATAGTAATAGATGGAGAAGAACAAAACATATCAGATAATAAATTAAGCAGAATAGAAGTATCAAGAAAAAGTGTCGATAGTACACAAGTAGAAATAACATATAATATAGTGGTATCAAATACAGGAGAAATAGAAGGAACAGCAATAGTAGAAGAAACTATACCAGAATATCTTGAAGTAAAATCAAATGGAACATCAAGTGAATGGCAAGAAACAGAAGATGGAAACCTAATAGCAGAGGTGGAATTAGGAGTAGGAGAGACAAAAGAATTAAAAGTAGTGGTAAGTTGGAAAAATGGAAATAGCAACTTTGGAACACAAAATAATACTGTAACAATAACAGATACAAGCAATCCGGCAAACTTTGAAGAAACAACACTAGAGGATAATACATCTGAGGCAGAAATTATCATAGGAATAGGAACTGGTATTAAAGAAAATATAGAAGTATATATTGCATGTTTAACAATGATATTAGTAGCTTTTGCTATATTCTTATATGTAAAAAAACGTAAAATCCAAAAATAAAGTCAACTTTCCATATACAATAAAAAACATAGTAAACACGGTTTGCTATGTTTTTTTGCTTTCATATACTTGAAAAATTTCCAAATATAGTATATAATTCTTAGCCAAGTGATATATTTAATCAATAAAAATATTTGTTTACAATTTGAGAAAAAAACAAACCTTGAGAAAGGAAAAAAAGAAGGATGGAAGTTAATAAACACATTGTAGATAGTCTATGTAGTGATGCAGGAACAACTAGAACAAAAAAAGCACATGAATATAAAGAAGAAGGAAGAGTAGATATTATAGACTTTGAATACCAAAATCCACTCAATTTTGAAATAAAGGGAAGTGTATATGGTAATGAAGAATATAACACATATATTTATGTACAAAATGGAGAGGTAGAAGATATCACTTGTACCTGTCCAGACTATTACAATCATTATGGAGTTTGTAAACATACACTAGCAACAATATTAGAATTTGCAGATAGTGAAAAACGCATAGAACAAAATGAAAATTTAGAAAATGGAAATACACTAAAACAAGATTTACCATCAAGCTATGACAAATATAGAGGATTTAAACAAATCGTAAATATATTTTACAATGAAGAAATTGAAGGTATAGATGAAGAAGAAACAGAACTAAAAGAGCAAGGAACTATTAAATTACAGCCAGAAATTTTTTACGATAAATTCACAGGAGACATGAAAGTTGAATTTAAAGTTGGAAATAAGAGAATGTATAAAATTAAAAATCTATCTGATTTTTATACAAGAATGTTAAACAAAGAGTTATACCGTTACGGGCAAAAATTACAATTTGTTCATACAAAAGAAAGTTTTGAAGAGGAAAGTTTACCATTGCTAGAATTTTTAATGAAATATGCAGAAATTATCAAATATGCAAATTCTAATTCAAATAGTAACTATAGATTTTATGGAAATGCCCTAAGCGAAACAAGTATAATACTAAGCAATAGTGGGATAGATGATTTATTTGAAATATTAAAAGGAAAAAAAGTTAATTTTCAAAAAGAATATAAACAATCAGAAATTACATTTACAGAAGAACAACCTGATATTCAATTTAAGCTTAAAAAAATTGATGAAAACAATTACGAAATTGTACCAAATGTAGAAATATATAAAATTTCAATTATTCAAGGAAAATCATATAAATATGCATTAGATGATAATAACTTATATAAATGCAACAAAAAATTTGAACAAACAAATTTAAAATTACTAGAGATTTTTAGACAAAATTATATGACAGAAGTAAAACTAGGTAAAGAAGAATTATCACAACTATTTTCCGTTATAATGCCAAAAGTAAAAAATGCCATCAAATTAGAAAATATTCCTGAAGAAGAAATTGAAAAATATAAACCAAAAACTTTAATAGTAAAAATATATTTAGACTTTGATGAAAATGATTATTTAGTAGCAGATGTAAAATTTTGTTATGATAACAAAGAATTTAATCCTTTAGATGAAAAACAAAAAATAGAAATACCAAGAAACATGATAAAAGAAACAAAGGCATTAAATATTTTTAGAAAAACAGGATTTATGCTAGATGTAAAAAATATAAGATTTATACTACCAGATAATGATAAAATATATAAATTCTTGACTCAAGATATCAATTATTATATGCAAAATTTTGAAGTTTTAGTAACAGACAATTTTAAGAAAAAACAAATAAGACAACCTAAAATGGGAAACTTAGGTGTAAAAATAGAAAACAATTTACTATCTATTGACTTAAATAATATGGACATAGATATAAAAGAACTAGAAAAAATAATGCAAAAATACAACTTGAAGAAAAAATATTACAGATTAAAAGATGGAAGTTTTTTAGAATTAGAAGATAATAAAGAATTAGACTTTATTGATAAATTAGTCACAGGAATGGATATTGAATATAAAGATTTAGAAGAAGGTGAAATTAATCTTCCTGTGTATAGAAGTCTCTATTTAGAAGAACTATTAAAGGAAACAAAAGGAAAGCAAGTTATTAAAAATGAAACATACAAAAATGTAGTTAGCCAACTAAATAAAGATAACGAAAATGACGAAATTAAAGTGCCATCTATTTTAGAAAATACTTTAAGATATTATCAAAAAATTGGATTTAAATGGTTAAAAACATTGGATAAATATAAATTTGGTGGAATATTAGCAGATGACATGGGACTAGGAAAAACAATACAAATGCTATCTATTGTCGTGGATTATGTGCAAAACACACCAAAAGAAGAAAGAAGAACAAGTATTGTAATATCACCAAGTTCATTAGCTTTAAATTGGCAAAATGAAGCAGAAAAGTTTACAGGCGAATTACATACAATGGTAATCAATGGTACATTATCAGAAAGAAAAAGAAAAATAAGAGAAATAGAAAACTATGATTTAGTAATTACTTCTTATGACTTATTAAAAAGAGATATAGACTTATACAAAGAAAAAAATTATAAATTCCGCTATATGATTGCTGATGAAGCACAATATCTAAAAAACAGCAATACACAAAATGCAAAATCTATCAAAAAAATTATTGCAGATACAAGATATGCTTTAACAGGAACACCAATAGAAAATTCTTTAGCAGAACTATGGTCAATATTTGATTACATTATGCCAGGATATTTATTTTCATACAAAAAATTTAAAAACCTTTACGAAACACCAATTGTAAAAGAAAATAATACACAAGCATTAAATAAACTAAAAATGCTAATAGAACCATTTATTTTAAGGAGAACAAAAAAAGAAGTATTAACAGAATTGCCAGATAAAACAATAACAGTTCTAAATAATGAAATGGAAGAAGAACAAAAAAA